>JAISIB010000110.1 GCA_031262265.1 Prevotellaceae bacterium | reverse complement strand
CGATGTCGGCATTCGTGTGTCGGTTAATTGCGGGCGGCTTGAATATCTTCATTTTTCCCCGTAAGATAACGAAATATCTTACGGGGATATTTTATTATCTGCCTGTGATAATAAAATATCTTGGTATCTAAAAAAATCTTTATCTTTGCTGCCATAATTATTCAAATCAAACAAGCCATGAACGTACGACATTTCTTTCAATTTTGCACGTTGTGCATTCTTTTTGCCGGCTTTACGGCATGCAACAACCGCCGCGCAGGTACCTCAGACTACTACGTGCTGCCCTTAGATAAGTATATTGCGGATGGGAACACGCAGACTACGCTGAATGAGATAGCCGATCGGATGCAGATCATACCCGTAGAGACCTCGGATTCGGCTTTGTTCGCTGCATTGGTAGTTTGCGGCGTGGTCGGAGACGAAGTCTTCTTTTCCGATCGAGATGCCGTCTACGCCGTACAGCGTGAGAGCGGCAAGGTAAGAACAGTCATCGATAGGAAAGGCGAGGGGCCGGGATATTATCCGTATTTTGTGAGTGCCTTTTTAGAGGGGGATACGTTGTTGCGAGTCAGGTCTATGCCCGGATTCTACGAGTATGATTTAAAAGGGAACTTTCGTAACAGTTTTCAGATAGATTCCGTGGCTAATTTTATAGTTACTGCTGACAAGAAGCGATATGCCGTTTTTCGGCCGACGCTTGTGAAAGACGCCGCCATCGGTATTTACGACGAAGATTGGAACTTGTTACGAAAAGGACTCCGTAATACGCACACTAAGACAAGTGTTTATATTGAGTTCCCCATTGCTGTTTTTGATAATAAATACTTTTTCAACGTAGCATATACTGATACGGTGTATCAAATTACAGAGAAAAGGGACATACCTTATCTTGTCTTGCAAAGGGGAGACTATGCTTGTAAATCAGACGTGTTTGCGAGCGGTGTGGTAGACTTCTATAATCTTAATTGTATCTTTTCTCCTTTCTATACGCTCATTGATAATTACTGTTTCCTGGGTTATTTGTATCGGGGGAAATATTATTACGACATTTGGAAAGTGGATACGGGTGAGTTGCTACACCGGTATATAGCAGATGACCCTGATGATCGGTATATGCTTCCCGTTCGTGTAAACGACATAGATATGAAAGTGGCGTTCCGATACGCAAAAGGCAGTCGCCTCTATTGCGAAATCAGTCCGGACGATGTATTAAAATTATTTCCTACGGCACCGGAAGACACCAATCCTATGTTGTTGGAAATAGAACTGAAAAACTAAGGCGTAGTGCCTGTCGCCTTGCGATAGCAGGCTCGGCAGAGCGGCTCGTATTCGTCGTTTTCTCCTAAAAGGAATTGCTTCTCGTTCGCAACTATGCGGTGGGAGAAATTGGCCAAGTCGCCGCATTGGACACAAATGGCGTGCATTTTCGATACCTCGTCGGCTATGGAGCACAGCTGCGGCATCGGACCGAACGGGCGACCGCGAAAATCCATGTCCAAACCGGCTACGATCACGCGGATGCCTTGATCGGCCAATTGGTTACAGATCTCCGGTAATCCGGCGTCGAAGAATTGTGCTTCGTCAATGCCTACGACGTCTATCTCGGAGGAAAATAAGAGAATGCTACTTGATGAATCTACCGGCGTAGAGGAGATCTTCGTACTATCGTGTGAGACGACGTCGGCATCCGAGTATCGTACGTCGACGGCCGGCTTGAATATTTCCACTCGCTGGCGGGCTATTTTAGCGCGCTTCAACCGCCGGATAAGTTCTTCCGTTTTTCCTGAGAACATCGAACCGCAAATGACTTCGATGCGACCGCGTCGACGCGTTTCCATTAGTTTATCTTCCGAATATGGTAACATATATGTAATCTGCTAAGTGTCTTGTGCGATGCAAAAGTAGTATTTTTCCGCTTTCTTTGGGCGTGTTACTCTTTTTCTCTTTACATTTGCAGCGTTGAGACGTTAATTATGGCACAATTATACCTTATCCCTACGCCGGTAGGCAATCTGGAAGATATGACGCTTCGGGCAATTCGCATATTAAAAGAGGTGGATTTGATTCTGGCGGAAGATACTCGAACATCGAGCGTCCTACTGAAACATTTCAACGTTCAAACGTCTCTTACCTCACACCACAAATTTAACGAACATCAGACGGTAGACGCCGTAGTGAACCGCATCGAAGGCGGACAAAGCGTGGCGTTGATCTCGGATGCGGGAACGCCGGGCATTTCCGACCCGGGTTTTCTGTTGGTGCGCCGTTGCGTGCAAAAAGGTATCAAGGTGGAGTGCCTACCGGGCGCGACGGCTTTCGTTCCGGCGTTAGTTAATTCCGGATTGCCATGCGATCGTTTTTGTTTCGAAGGGTTTCTGCCGCAGAAGAAAGGAAGATTGACGCGCCTGAAAGCATTGAGCACCGAGTCTCGGACGATGATATTTTACGAATCGCCGTATCGGCTGATAAAGACGTTGTCGCAATTGGCAGAACATTTGGGCGCGGAACGCCCGGCGTCTGTTTCGCGTGAAATATCTAAGCTGCATGAAGAAACCGTGCACGGCACGTTGACGGAGTTGTGCGCTCATTTTACGCACAACGAGCCGCGCGGTGAATTTGTGATTGTCGTGGAAGGCAATAAAGAAAGAAATTAATCACTTAAAAAGATAGAGATTATGAGAACAGTAGGATTATTAGGTTTTTTAGCTATGATGGTGTTTGTCGGGCTATTTACGTCGTGTGATAACCTGACCGGAAAGAAAAAAATACAAACCGAGCGCGACTCGCTGCTGATGGTTTTATCGCAACGTGATACGGAGCTGGACGAAATGATGAGCACGTTCAATCAAATTCAGGAAGGTTTCCGTCAAATCAATGCCGCCGAAAATCGGGTAGACGTGCAGACGGGCGCACTAAGCGAGAATCCTGTGACGGCCAAGCAGCAGATAGTGGCGGATATGGAGTTCATTCGTACCAAAATGAGCGACAATAAAACTCAGATCGCTAAGTTGCAGGCTTTGTTGGAACGGAGTAATACGAATTCCGCCCAATTAAAGAAAACTATCGAACTGTTGCAGCAAGATTTAGCGGCTAAGCAAGAACAAATAGACCTTTTGCAAGCAGAATTGGCTAAGAAGAATATTCGCTTGGAAGAGTTAGATAAGGCCGTCACTGCCTTGCAAGCGGACAAGGAGGCACTGACTGCGCAAAACGAGGCCAGTGCTCAAGCTGTTGCCGAACAAACGCGCGCACTGAATACGGCTTGGTTCGTGTTTGGAACGCGGGCGGAATTGCGCGAAGAAAAGATCTTGCAAAGCGGAGACGTACTGAAAAGTTCGGATTTCAATAAGGATTATTTCACGCAAATAGATATTCGCGTGACAAAGGAGATTAAACTCTACGCCAAACGCGCCGAACTGCTCACATCGCACCCGTCCGGCACGTACGAGTTGGCGAAAGACGACAAAGGAGAGTTGACGCTGAAAATCACCAGCCCGACGGAATTCTGGAGCGTATCGAAATATCTGGTGATTCAGGTTCGATGATTTCCTGTTGACGTATAAGAATATCTTCTTCGACTTGGATGATACGCTATGGGCGTTTGTTGACAACGCGCGCGACGTATTCGAAGAAATGTATCATAAGTACGGGTTCGACCGATTCTTTCGGTCGTTCCCGCATTTCTATGACCTATATAAAAGACGTAACGCCGAATTATGGGTAGAATATGGCGACGGGCGAATAACCAAAGAAGAATTGAATCGCCAACGCTTCTCCTATCCGTTACAACAGGTGGGCGTCGACGATGAAGCACTCGTCAGCACCTATTCGGCAGACTTCCTTTCCGTAATTCCGACGAAACAAAAACTCATGCCTCATGCCCGTGAGGTGCTCGACTATCTACTGCCCAAATATCGCTTGTTTATTCTCTCCAACGGCTTTCGTGAGTTGCAGGCGCGCAAGATGGAGTCGGCAGGGATCGCTTCGTATTTCCGGCGCGTCATTCTTTCGGAAGACATCGGGGTGCTAAAACCTCACACCCCCATCTTCCATTATGCGTTGACGGTCACTCAATCCGATGCGGAGGATTCTATCATGATCGGCGACGGATGGGATTCCGACATCGTAGGTGCTTATCGCATCGGGATGCCTCAGATATACTACAATCCGCTGGGGCATGAATTTCCTCGAGCCTTTGCTCCCACGCACGAGATACGTGATTTGCGCGAGCTGACGGAGATTCTCTGATCGGCTTCCTGTCCGTGAGAACGACCTCTGACGTGGGTTCCCTAACTTACTCGTTTATTGTACTATCTTACTTGCTTGTTTCACTAATTTACGAGCTAAATTTATGATGCGGGTAGCTTATTTTTTGGAGCTTATAGACGCTCTGTTTATTTCTTCGGTTTTTCTCTCTAATTCTTTTCTTTGTTGCATAAAACCCTTAAATTTGTCCCGATGAAACGACCCATCTATGCAGAATGCCGTACCATACACTGAAAGCACACTTTTCCGAGCGAAGGATCGGATTTGGCAGTCCAACGCCGCAGGTATATACTGAAGCCATGGGTGAGCTGTGCGCAACGCCGCAGGCGTTGAATTTGCGTAACCCCATGCAAGCGGAGCGGAGCGACGTGCAGCTTGGGGTAATAACGCCTCCTCTCACTACAACTCCGGCAGGAGTTGAACCCACTTTGGGGTTCAGTGTGTGTGGGACGCCTGTACTGCGGGTTTCACCCGCAGTTACGCAAATTGAACGCCTACGGCGTTCCGCTACGCCTGTTATTCTTTATTCGGACAGTATTTTTTGGACATACCACAACAAACAAATTTCATTTAATGATGAAGAAACATTTTTTCTTAGGCGGCCTTTGCTTGTTAGGCTTGTTGGCTGCCTGTACACAGATTGAGCAGCTACCCGAGGGCGGCGGAGTTGGCGACCTCGTGACGCTGACCGTTCAGCGGGAGGCAGACCCCGTGACTCGCGCCGAGCCGGTGCTTCCCGACGGCTACAAACTACGCTACATTTTGGAGATTCGCGACACGAAGGAAGAGGGTGGTCGCCCGACGCAACGCATTGAACAGGAGGACGGCTCGTTTGAATTCACGCTGGCT
>JAISIB010000095.1 GCA_031262265.1 Prevotellaceae bacterium | reverse complement strand
CTATGAGGAACCGAAACTATTTGTGTTATCCTGTCTCAGTTTACCGATATATTTATTTGTGCTACCATGTCGTGTGCGTTTTGGCCTATGCAGAATTGGTATAGGCCTTTATCTACGACCCATGCTTCCCGATGTTCGTCATACGAGGCTAATGCATCGGTATTTACACGCAACGTGATGGTTTCGCTTGTGCCCGGCTGTAATTCACTTGTCTTGGCGAATGCCCGTAACTCACGCAAGGGTTTGGCAAGTGCCTTGTTTTCAGGAGCTGCTACGTAGAGTTGTACGACTGCTTTGCCGGACAGCGTTCCTATATTCTTCACATCTATCGTACACTCGAATGCTTTGTCCACCTGCTTGATGGTTGGATTCGTATATTCAAAAGTGGAGTATGATAATCCATAACCGAATGGATAAGACACCAGCTTACGATCCGTTTCGTAATACCTGTATCCTACGAAAATTCCTTCCGTGTAATCCGTGTAATCAATATTCTTCACTTCTTTGGCAGATGCTTCATCGCCACCCATCAAATTGCGCCTCTGATCAGCCAGTACTTCATACGGAAAGTTGTTGGCGGAAGGTACGTCCCAATAGCTGTTCGGGAATGTCATAGGTAAACGTCCCGATGGATTCACTTTTCCGGTCAACACATCCGCTACAGAATTCCCGCTTTCTTGTCCGGCTTGCCAAGCCAGTAAGATTGCGTCTGGGATGGCTTTCCACGAAGCCGTTTCTATTACGCCGCCAATATTTAAGATGACAATCGCTTTTTTTCCTTGTTTATGGAAAGCCTGCGTGACGGCTTTAATGAGCTGTTGCTCTACGTCGGTCAGCTCAAAATCACCCGGCAAAACACGGTCTGCGAACTCGCCCGAGTTGCGTCCGATGGTAATCAAAGCTACATCGCTCCGAGAAGCATGTTGAGCCAGTTGCGCGGTCGTAGGAACGAACTCGGACGGACGATTCTTTGGCAGGAATGCAGCCAACGGGTTGCTCTCATCAGGTTTGTTCTTTTCGTTTTCTGCTTGAATGTGATTTTCGTACAAACTTTCTACATCCTTTTCTATCGTGTAACCCGCATTTTCCAATCCTTCAAACAAAGAGACAGTGTAGGCTTCATTCACGTCGCCACTACCCGTACCTCCTGCAATAAAGTCGTAAGAAGTAATCCCATAAGCTGCTACGGTTTTAATACCCGACTGTAAAGGCAATGTATTGGCCTTATTTTCCAATAATACCATACCTTCGGTAGCCGAGTTGCGCGTAATTTGAGCATGTGCTTCCAGATTCGGTTTATTGGAATAAGCGTAACCTTTGAAGCGAGGCGTTTCGAGAATCAGGTTGAGGATACGTTTTACGTTTACGTCCACATCTTCTACGGATAACGTACCATCCTCTATGGCCGCTATGATAGCTTTACCTTGTTCTGCACGTCCGGGCATGAGCAAATCATTTCCCGCATGTACCTGATCCGCCGGATTACGACCACCAAACCAATCGGTCATCACTACTCCTTCAAAGTTCCACGTACTACGTAGTATGTCGGTTAGCAATGTACGACTTTCCGAAGCATACGTACCGTTGATTTTATTATAGGAAGACATCACCGTCCAAGGATTAGCCTCTTTCACTGCGATTTCAAATCCTTTCAGATAAATCTCGCGCAAGGCTCGTTCCGATACGCGACTATCATTTCCCATGCGGTTCGTTTCTTGATTGTTGGCCGCGAAATGTTTCAGTGAAACGCCTACACCATTACTTTGCACACCTTTGGTCATAGCCGAAGCCATCAGTCCGGCGAGGAGCGGATCTTCCGAGTAATATTCAAAGTTGCGTCCGCACAGCGGATTGCGGTGGATGTTGAGTGCAGGTGCCAGCAGTACATCTACACCGTATTCCAAGACTTCGTTACCCATTGCTTTCCCGACGTGTTCCACTAAATCGGTATTCCACGTAGAAGCCAACAAAGTTGCCACAGGGAATGCCGTACAATAATAGGTATCATTTGTCCCCTCACGAGTCGGAGAGATACGCAATCCGGCGGGTCCATCGGCCAACACAATTGCGGGAATACCTAAACGGGGGATAGGATGCGTGGTACCGGCCGCACCGGGCACTAAAGATTGGGTCTCTCCGACAACGGCACTGTCGCCCATGAAACCAGCCATGCCTGTGCCAATCAGTAACGTTACTTTCTCATTCAACGTCATGGCGGCAACGACATCATCCACTGTGTTCTTTCCCAACTGCGGCACACCCTGCTCACACGCGGTGAGTGTGAGCAGTAGTGTAGCCATAGTATATATCCATAGTCGCTTCATAAAATACACCTTTTATTACTTCTGAAACAACATCGGTGCAAACATCGAAAGATAGATACGCCAGTTCTTCCATATATGACCGCCTTCGTTCTCAAAATATTCGTATTTGTAGCCTTTGTCGTCCAGCAATTTACGATACTCTACGTTGGCTGTGTACAAAAAGTCGGTTTTCCCTATTGCTATCCAATAAAGCTTCGGATGTTTCGCAAACTGAACCTTCAACTTCTCTTCCACATTTTGATAAATAGGGTTGTTGTCGCGATCGCCCATATTGTACGTAATCGTGGCGGCAGAGTATAATCCTATGTAATCAAATAGATCGGGGAATTCTTTTGAGATGTTCAGCGAATGACCGCCGCCCATAGATAAACCGGCAATGGCACGTGCCGATTTCTTCTTAATAACCCGATAATTACTTTCAATGAATTTCACAATATCAGGGAATGCTAATTCATACGAACTTTTGGGCTGAAATTGCGGCTGTTGCGGTGCACGATTACCGCCTGCAAAAGGATTCCCTGCAGGAAGTAATCCTCGTTCGTCTTCTCCCGGAGCAGATTTTTGGTTGGCGTTACCGTTCGGCATTACAACAAGCATCGGTTCGGCCTTTCCCTCTGCAATCAGGTTATCCAGAATTTGCGCCGTGCGTCCCAATGATATCCATGCTTCTTCATCTCCTCCTGCTCCGTGCAACAAATAGAGTACGGGATACGACTTTTTGCTCGTTTCGTAGCCGTGAGGTGTGTAAATTGTGATACGACGATCGTATCCTATGGTAGGACTGCTATACCAGCGACGCGCAACGGTACCATGTGGCACATCCTGTACATTGTACAAATCACCGGGATTACCTTTAATAATAAAGACATTGGTTATCGAAGATACATCACGTATTTGGTAAATGTTACTCGGGTCACGCATAGTCAGTCCGTCCACGACGAACGAATAACTGTACAATTCCGAAGCTAACGGAGCACTCGTGTATTCCCATACGCCCTCTTTTTCCACCAAATCTGCCACTCCCGGTGCATCATACGTCATTCCGTTGCCTACGGAAATGGATTGCGTGGGTAAGAAGTCACCCGTTACTTGTACTTTCACTGCTTTGGGAGCACGTAAACGGAACGTTACGGAGTTATCCTCATGAATTTCCGGCGATACAACACTTGCACCACTCCACAATGCTTGCTGGGCATTTGTCGAAAGACAAAACAATCCCAATAGCAATAGACTTGCTAATCTTTTCATACGTTTTAATTGATTAAATGTTAGTTTATACTGTTTGTTAATGTAATTGCAATCTTTTCTATTAAGTTTTCCAACGATGCTTGCCAAAATACCCAGTCATGTCCGCCGTTGCGATAGATCCATTCGTGCGTGATACCTGCTTTGTTCAGTGCATTGTGGAGTCTCTCCGGTCCGTCTCCTACTACTATATCGCCCATACCGGCATCAATAACGATTGCCGGTGCGGATGGGGCAACTTCTTCCTTAATATACGTACTCAGCGATGCTACATCGTAGTATGGACTCATGGAATAAGCCAAAGAGAACTTCTGCGGGTACTTCAATGCGTATAACATCGTACCAAAACCTCCCATCGAAAGTCCGGCCACGAATCTATACTTGGCATCGGAGACTATACGATAATTCTTTTCTACGGTTGGCATCAACTCATTAAAGAAATAACTTTCATAATCTCCCCTGTAGAATGTCAGTTGTGCGTCCGGCATCACTACGGCAATCTCGGGTAGTGCTCCCTCCTCTATCGCTGCTTGTATCAGTTGCAGAGCGTTTCCTTTTGACATCCATGAAGTATTGTCATCTCCGGCGCCGTGCAACAGATAGAGCACGGGATAAATCTTGTCTGTATCTGTACGGTACGAAGCAGGTAAGAGCAAGTTATACTTCATGCTTTGCTGCATATAAATACTGGCAATACTCAGATTCGTTTGGACGACCATGCCGCTACCCACAACAATCTCCGGCTCCGGATCATCGCCCGATTGACAGGCAACGCATAGCGTACAACCGACCAACAGTAAGAGAACGTGATTTTTCATCAGATTTCCATCGTTGGTATGTATGCCTACTCTCAATACGATGGTACTGAAAGTAGGCGACATACTCATCTTATCTATTATGGAGTCGGTATGGCGACCGCTCCTGTATATGTGATTACAACATCTCCGAAATCTCCATCTATCGTGTACGTGCCATCGCCATTGTCTGTCACTTCAATCGTACCAGTCTCCAAATGTACGCCGGCCGGTACGCCATTCGCAACTTCAAACCAGCAGGTACCGAAATTGTACATACCCCAGTCTACGAAGTCATAGCCTATAACCCAATTGCCTTCGGCTATTGCACTGCTTTCGGCGGCGGTGTATGTACCGGCACTCAGTGTGCCGTCGGCACTGTACAAGTCAATGGAAATGTAAGTTCCCGTGCCACTAAATTCCCACGACCAAGTTGCCGCGTTGTAGCTTGGTTCCAGTCCGGCACTTGCTATTTTGAGGGTAATCGTACTACTTCCCATTGCACTGTTATCTGCGGCATTGAAGAGATTGGTTAGTGCTATCGGCTCGTTGTCTCCGACCGGTGATAAGGCTTCGATAGCTCCCGTGTATTGCGCAAATACATCTCCGTTGTTAATGGTAATAGTATACGTGCTACCACTCTTTGCGACAGTGATGTCTCCCGTTTCGATGTGCGCACCTGTAGCCGTTCCATCTTCCATCGAGAACCAACACGTTCCCCAGTTATACATCCAAAAATCGAATGCTTCGTAATAGAAATCATAACCTTTCACGTAGTTGCCGTTCGCCGTCGCACCGTTATTGGCCGGTGTGTACGTACCGGCGGCCAACGTCGCATCCGTACTGATAAAATCTACTGTCAGATACTTCCCTGTTCCACCATACGTGCTTCCATAGGCTCCCGGTGTCACGGTAATACCCTCGGTTCCCATGTGTAGCGTAATTTGGTTTGTTCCGTCAGGTTGCGGAGTGACGGTCGTTTGCATAATTTGCGTCAAGGCGACAGGCTCCGGGTCGGGTTCGTAGACAATTGTTCCGGTGTATTGCACACGTATAGGTTCGCCGTTGTCCAACCACGCGACGCCTGTAATAGTGTAATCACTCGCTCCCGATAGAGCCACTGTCAATTGGCCGCTTACAATCGGATATGTCGTATTTCCTTTAATTAAGCGTGTACCTGAGTTTGAGGTTCCGACAATGAAGTTTCCCTTACGCGCCGTTGCCGCATTTGCCGGAGAGAAAGCCGCTGCGTGCAGATAATAGGCGTCTCCAACGAACTCTACATACAATTCGTCTCCCGAAGCGGTAGCCAACTCCAACGTAAAGATCCGTAACGAAGCCGCTTTCTCGCTCGTTTGCGACGTGAGTGAAGTGAAAGCGTAATCCGTAGGCGTGGGATATTTACCCGTTAGTGGATCCATGCTCTCTTGCGTACATGATGAGGCGAACAATACGACCGCCATCATTCCCATTATTATGGTTCTCAATTTCATAACGTTTTGCTTTTTTAGTAAATTACCAACCCGGATTCTGCGTGATGTTCGGGTTCAAACGTATTTCCGTTCCAGGATAAGGCAACAATTCGTGCTTGCCTGTCTTGAAGCCATAGCCATCCGCACTTTGGTTATATACGGTATATGTAATGTTCCCGTTGGAATCAATAGACGGACAACGTTGTCCTTGCGTAGCCATTCGCGTAGCGGCAATGCCCCAACGGGTCATATCTTGGAATCGTACGGCTTCACCGCATAGCTCCAACCGTTTTTCGATGATGATATCATTCAACGTGATAGACGTTTTCGGTGGTAATTGGGCGCGCACACGCACGGCATTCAAATACTCTGCGGCTTTCGCGGTATTCCCTGCTTCCAAATGAGCCTCGGCTGCCAATAGTAATACTTCGGCGTAGCGCATCCAACGGGTATTGTTGTTGTCGCAGAATCCATAGCCCGCTGCCGGTATTTGAGCGGCTAACTTGCGCCATTTCCACATAAAATATCCTTCATGCCCGTAAAGCGTTTGTCCGACTTTAATGCTAATACCCAAGTCTCCCATCTGTTGAAGTGTTTTCATCGTCTGTCCGAGCCGGTAGCCTGATTCGCCTTCTTCACTGACAAAATCATCATACAGACTCTTTTGCGGATTGAGGAAGCCATAGCCGTTGGCCGCATACTCGGCAGGTATGTTCATATGGTCTGTACGCCAATGCTCCATCAAGGTAGCCATATTCATATTCGTCCAAATATTATTGGCGTCGTCTACTTTGATGGTTTCAAGTATACTTTCGCAATTCATCTTATGATCATACATCTGTATGTCTTCGTAATTGCCATCATATAAACGGTATTTACCGGAACTGATTACGGCGTCCAATACGGTAGCGGCTTCGCTGTATTTCTTTTGCCATAAGTACGCTTTGCCCAATACGGCCTGCGCAAACTGTTTAGTCACGCGCCAGACGCTTTGATCATCGGCATTGGCTTTTTCCGGCAATGATCCGGAGTTAATGGCTTCCGTCAAGTCGGTCTCTACCAATGCCCACAATTCTTCGGTCGTTCCGTTAGGTAGCGAATACTCGGAGGGAGTTAACTCGTGGTCTACCAATGGCGGGTTACCCCACATACTAATCAACTCAAAGTAAGACCATGCGCGAAATACCCGTGCTTCCGCACGTACTCGCTGCATGACTTTGCTATCACCTACGACGTGTCCCAGCGCGACGTTCGCCTTATAGATAATCTGATAGTAGCTGGTAAACATTCCCTGAAGCATACTTTGTTCCGTGCCGAAAGTGAACTCATTCAACTGTTCCAATTCGGCATTGTCGTTACGTTGAGCACCGCCTGCCCAGAAGTCGTCGCCAAGCATGTTCTTCCCTACCATGTAATTATACTCTAAGCCTCTCAGCTGGATATATAAAGCCGTTGAAGCCGTCTCTGCTTGTTCGTCCGTTTGGTAATATGTTTCGTAATTAAGTACTCCGTGTTGCGGAATATTCAAAGAATCGTCGCAAGCGGTAAACAACGTGATTACCCCTGCACATATAGTTATGATAGTCTTTGCTTTCATCTATTTATCCTTTCATTCGTTAGATTGGTTATATTAGAAAGTGATACTGATACCACCTACCAGTTTTTTCGAATTCGGGTAACTTCCTTTGTCCACTCCCAATCCGTTGCCTACGCCTGTAACTTCAGGGTCAAAACCGCCGTATTTCGTGAACGTGAAGAAATCTTCCAACGAGCCGTATATGCGGACGTTCTCAATTTTGACTTTCTGCATCCAAGATTTCGGCAACGTGTAGCCGAGCTGAATCTGCTTGATCTTAAAGTAAGAGCCATCGAAAACACTTGCATCGGAAATCATATATTGATCCATACTTCCTGCACCGGCGCGCGGGTCGGTACCGTTGGTATTGGTGGGACTCCAACGATCGTCCACGAAAGAATAGAGTTTATTCACCGTGTAATCACTACGATTCAAGCACTGATAAATATCGTTGCCTACCGATCCCGTACCGAATACAATCAAATCAAGTCCTCTCCATGCGGCATTTAAAGTAATGCCGTATGTTATATCGGGCATACCTTTACCGATCTCCGTCTTGTCGGCGTCGGTCATCATGCCGTCGCCGTCCAAGTCTTTGAACGTGGGATCGCCGGTTGTCGAGTCGATACCCGCATACTGATACCCGTAGAAATACCAAGCAGGCTTGCCCGGCTCAAAACGGGTAATAGCTCCGTACGTATGGAACGTCGTACCGTCCAACGCATCCAGTGATTCATGTATATAAGTCACTTCATTTTTCAGCGTAGCCATATTGGCGCGTATACCATAACTAAAATCGCCGATATGATCTTGCCAGGCGGCTTCTATTTCGATACCTTTATTCGTAATATTGCCTGCATTGACCGGAGATGACGTGTTGCCGACGACAGTCGACGGCGTGATACCGCCCACAATCAAATCTTTGGTTTGTTTGTCGTAGTATTCGAACGTCAACGACAAGCGATTGTTTAAGAATCGAGCATCAAAACCGATGTTCAATTGCTCGGACGTTTCCCATTTCAATTCATCGTTGCCCGTGCTCGACGGCGCGTAACCTTCGATATAGTTTAGTCCGACGCCCGTCGGATACGAACCGGTGGTAGCAATTACATTGGCATACGAATAACCTCCGAGTGAAGCGGTCGAACCGTTTTGTCCCCAGCTCAAGCGTAGTTTGAGGTGGGACAACCAGTCGCGCGTTTGCTCCATGAAGTTCTCTTCCGAAATCACCCAACCCGCTGATCCGGCAGGAAAGTATCCCCAACGATTATCCATAGGCAATACGGAGGAGTCGGCAGCGTCGGCACGCAGTGATACTTGCGCCATGTATTTACCGGCATAGTCGTAGTTCAGACGACCGAAGTATGCGTTTTTACGACTGTATGAAGGTTCGCCGCCACTCAGGCTTCGCGTAGCAGACGCCGTAGCGTATGCAAAATAGTAGAAGAGCGGATCGTCTTGCATAAAGCCGAAATTTCCGTCGCCGCCGCTATACGAACCGTTCACGCCAAATGAACGGCTTTCGCTATACGACGTACCGAGCATCAACGTAGCGTTGTGTTTCCCGAACGAACGGCTGTAATTTAAGAAGTTCTCCCATTGCCAGTAGTACGGGGTATAGGTACTCGCGCTTACCGACATATAATTACGGTGCTGCATCGCAGTGGCGTAATAATCGTAGCTGGCGCCGTAGGATTCGGAACCGGAAAGACGATAACCGAATCGAGAGGTTACTGTCAAGCCGGTAATCGGCGTAAAGTTGATAAACGCTGTTCCATTGATGTTAAAGCCGCGACTTTTGGAGTAGCTGTTATCGCGCATAATGAGAGGATTTATATTTTCGTTTTGCACGAAAGGAGAAATACCGTAATAGTTACCTTTACCATCGGATAGTAATTCTCCGAATGACGAATTATTCATAATATCTCTCATATAATCCGGCATGTCATCCAACGTATATGTCACTTTTGTCAGCGGATCTTGTTGCAAGGTCGACAGTAGGAGAGACGCGTACTCGCTTCCTTCCGCGACGGAACGCGCCGAGTAATATTCGATTTGATTGTTCGTGCCGATTTCCAGCCACGGTTTGATTTTCCAACTGGCGTTGATCATTCCCGTGATACGCTCGTAGGTATCCGCCGTACCGACAACCATTCCATCGTTATTTAAATAGGTCATACTCGTATATAGCGAACCTCGCTCATTGCCTGCCGAGAATGTCAGGTTGTGTCGTTGCATGGCCGAACTGCCAAAGAAAGCATCCACCCAATTCGTGTTCGTTTTAGTATCCCAGTACGTGTACACGCCGTCGATAGAAAGCAATCCGGCTTCCGTGAAATAATCAATATACTGTTCGGCGTTCATCACCTTAGGTACATTGCTCAAACTTTGTGAGGTGAACTGAAAATCGTACGTAATCTTTCCGTTGCCTTGTCCCTTACGTGTCGTAATAAGGATGACGCCGTTGCCGGCAGCTGCGCCGTAAATGGCAGCCGATGCGCCGTCTTTCAGCACTTCCATGGATTCGATGTCGTTCGGGTCGATACCGCCGATATCAGACGAGATTCGTCCGTCCACGACGAACAACGGCGAATTAGCACCGTTGGAGCTTACGCCACGAATACGTATAGTCGGTGATGCTCCCGGCCGAGCCGATGAAGTGTACACCTGCACGCCTGCCGTTTTCCCTTGCAGTGCTTGTTCGGGGCGCGTAATCGTACGATTTACCATATCTTCGGATTTTACTTGCGAAACGGCACCCGTAAGAGAACTCTTCTTCTGTACGCCGTAGCCGACTACGATTACTTCATCCAGCAGTGCGGCGTCTTCTTGCATCGTTACGTTCAGCGTGCCGGGTACGGCCGTCAATTCTTGAGAAACGAATCCGATAAATGAAAATACCAACTTGCTACCTGATTGAACTTGGAGCGTGTACTCGCCATCTAAATTAGTGCTCGTACCATTGGTTGTTCCTTTTTCCATCACGTTGACGCCGAGCAACGGCTCATTGTTAGGATCGGTCACCTTACCTGACACGCGTATAGTCTGCGCTTGTAGGAAAGATAATCCCATTGCGAGGAAAAGTACCAGCACGGCCGGTCTTTTCCAGTCTTTGTTTTTCATTCGCTGTTCCATTCAAATAAGTTAGATTTACTTAAATAATTACTGTGTGTCCTTACTTGTTTTATGTATGGTATTAGCCTGTGGGCATAGATCGTGAGTAGTCAAAATAACAAAGCGGCTCATGGTACTTTCCGCGTATCTTATTTCATTTTCCAACGCACTAAATTTATTATCCAAAGGCTTTATTTCACGATGCAAAGAAACGGTGTTTGACGCGAATGAACTTCCGAGAATGTGCGAGCGACTTATGAAATTGTGCAAAAAGGATTGTTCGTTTGTTCAAAAAGTTACGAATATGTACAATAAGCATTGTGGGGTAAGCTACAAGCCATATCTTTGCGACATACAATCATAATATCATGCGACCAAACGTACATTTACTTACCTGTTTGCTTATCGCAAACGTCCTATCGTTTGCTTCGTGCAAGCAACCCTCCATTCCGACGGAGACGGCATGGAACGTCCAAAACAGCCTGATCGTGGCAAACGACCTATCCAATCAGCGTGTCACTTCCTTTGCCGAAGATACGCAAGGTCATATCTGGATCGGCACGTATCGTGGCCTGAACAAATATGACACACGCTTGTATTATCAACACTTTACCACGGCGGATAGTACGACGCTACCGGATAATCAAATAAACGATCTATTGTGCGATACGAAGGGGCGGCTGTGGGTAGCCACCGTCAACGGAGTGGCGCGCTATACGGAAGAGGGCAATTTTCACCGCATACAGGTCGTATCCAAGACCAATAATTGCTCACAACTACTCGAAAACGACAACGGACGTATCTTCCTGAACTTAGTCACGGAACTTTGCGTATATAACGAGGAAACCGGCGTATTCGACATGCTCAATGCGTCGTTCGACCCGTATCGTACCTTTTTACAAACCATCCATATAGATAATAACGACCGTTTGTGGAGCGTCAACCCTTATTTTCTGCACAGTTACGACTCGAATACAATGGAACCGCTTGACACGGTGGCCACCAATACGTACGTGCACTACGCATATCTATGGAAAGACCGTTACTTCTGGTTGGCTCATGAGAATTCCCTACTAATCTATGATACGGAGAAACAAACTTTTATAGATACGCCGGCGGCGATTCGAAATAATCCGAAGATTAGTCGGAGTAGGATACAACAGATACATCCCTACGGAGAGGATGCGTTGCTGTTAAGTACTTCGGGCGGATTGTTTCTCTATGACAACTCGGAAGATCGCGTGATTTGGCAACACGACGGAAACTTCCCGCTGGAAATACCTGCCTTTCAGGTGACGACCATGTATACCGATACGCACCAGAACCTATGGCTTGGCTCCGTCGACCACGGTTATAGCGTTAGCTACTACTACAAGACGCGCTTCAACAACAACAATTATTTGCGTTCCGAGTTGTCCGGACAATCGGTCATAGGCATTTCTGCCGATAACAATCAGCGGTTGTGGCTTATCACTTCCCAACAGGGAATGTACATGTACGATATGGCTACTCCCCGTATGCAACGTTTCCGGGAGATACAAGATGCGAGTTACATTTTTGTTGATCAAGACAATGATATATGGCTGACTTCTTTCCTTGCCCTCAATCGTTACGTCTATCAAGACGGAAAGCTAATACTCAAACAATCTTATCCCATATTCCGTCCCATGTGCTTGACACAAGATGCGAACGGCACCGTGTGGGTGAGTACATACACCGAGTATGTCTTTGCCATGCGTAAGGATGAGACCGAATTTACGCGCATACAAGTACATCCGTTGGGTTATAACTTCATCTCGGCGATACGATGCCTGTCGGACGGCACGATTCTGACGGCGTCGTTCAGGCACGGTCTTCATTTGATTGATCCGGATACCTATAAAATTACGGTGCCGGCTATCTCCAATGAAGATTGGAACGACTGCATTCGGATGTCTACGTTCATCCCGACCGATGTTTTTGAGGATTCGCAAGGAGATGTTTGGATAGGTACCATGGCGAACGGTTTGTTGAAATGGGAACGTAGGAGCGGACGACTGACGCCGTTTGTCGGGCTTTCATGTATGGATGTTGCGGCCATTACGGAGGATCTGGAAGAAAATATTTGGGTCTCGACGCAATACGGACTCAATAGAATTGATCCGACGGACGGCAGTATCATGCGTTATTATACGGCCGACGGAATAGGGGGTAATCAATTTTACGACCGCATTGCGCTCCGTTCGCTCGATGGCACCGTGCTATTCGGCGGAACGCACGGTGTAACGTCGCTAAATCCGGTGGATATCACGGAAAAACGGAATATTCCGTTGTTGTTTGAGGATTTGAAAATACACAACCGGCTGGTCGCGCCACGAAAGGACGGTACGATAGACAAGCTACTTGCTTACAAACCCCGGATACGGTTGAATTGGAATCAAAACAGTTTCAGTATTTCTTTTGCGGCATTAGATTATAGCGAATATGCTCGCGTGCAATACGCCTACCGAATGGAAGGCTTCGATCAAACGTGGATAAATACGTCGGACGTGCGCGAAGCATATTATTCAAACATGCCCGCGGGGAAATATACCTTGCATGTGAAAATTACGAACAATGATCGTACTATTGTCGAAGCCGCCGAAAGTATTGACATACTTATACGGCCTGCGCCTTGGCGAAGCGGCTGGGCATATACCGGTTACGTCTTGGTAGCGTTAGCTTTCATCGCATGGCTATATCAGATCGGGCAACGAAACATAAGGAACCGGAAACTCATAGCGCAGGCCAAATGGGAAAAGGCGCAAGAGGAAAAGATAAATCGAATGAACATGAGCTTCTTTGCCAATGTCTCGCATGAATTCAGAACGCCGTTGACGATGATTGCCGGTCCGGTGTCTCAATTGTTTGCTGATCCATCCATCTCCGATACGTCGAAAAAACTATTAAAGATAGTGCAACGAAACACGGAGCGGATGTTGAAGATAGTTAATCAAATCTTAGATTTCAATAAATTGGAGAACGACACGTTAAAACTGCAAGTAAAACGAGCGGATATTGTGTCGGAGTTAAAACATATCATTGAAATGTTCCAAGCGAATATCGAACAGAAAAATCTCCGTCTGTTGACGTCCGGATTAGAAGAGATTTATATTACGTGGTTGGACGCGGATAAATTGGAGAAGATAGTTATCACTCTACTTTCGAATGCGATAAAATTTACTCCTGGGGGGGGGTATATAAGATTATCTTTCGACGTCATTTCGGCCGAGAAGGCTGCGAAATTGTTTCCGGCCGTTGGACAACGGACAGAACAAACGGCCTACGTGAAGGTGGCGGTTAGCGATACGGGGATTGGTATTCCCGAACAAGAGTTGGAAAACGTATTCGACCGCTACTATCAGTTGGAGAACGGGCAGAAAGGGGTGTACAACTACGGTACGGGTATCGGGCTGTATTACGCTCGTAGTCTGACGGAACTCCATCACGGCTATATCAAAGCGGAAAATAGACCGGATGGCGGTACTCGATTTACGTTTATCCTGCCTGTGGCCGATACGATGTATCCTTCGGTGGAAAGACAAGAAGAGAGTGACGCCCAGGAGAAGGTATATCCGTTGCACGTCGCGCCGGCAGACGTTACCGTTGTCGCAAAATCATCTACCCATAGCCAATCTCCGACGATTCTGGTCGTAGACGACGATATAGACGTGGTGCAGTATTTGCAGCTGTTGCTTTCGCAACACTACGAGGTGATCTGTCGATTCAATGCTGCCGATGCGTATAAAACGCTGGAAGAAAAACCGGTTGATCTCGTATTGAGTGATGTGGTCATGCCCGGAACGGACGGTTTCTTACTTTGCCGGCAAATCAAACAGAATACCCAATTCTGTCACATACCTGTTATACTCATCACCGCTAAGAGTGCTACGGAGAGCCAAGTGGAGGGATTGAATATGGGAGCCGATGCATATGTCACGAAACCTTTCGACCCGGCCTATCTCATAGCACTCGTGAACTCACAATTGAAGAACCGTGACATTATCCGTAACGTATTGGTAAACTCTACGCAGACCGATAAAATGGATAAGCATCTGCTTTCTCCGCAAGACGAAGCTTTCATGACAGAGCTGTATATGCTGATGGAGGCGGAACTTTCAAATTCCGAATTAAACACGATTCAGATGACGGAGAAGATGCATATGTCGCGCACGAAGTTCTATTATAAGGTGAAGGGGTTGACCGGAGAGAATCCCGCCGTTTTCTTTAAGACGTATAAGCTGAATCGAGCGAAAGAGCTACTGATGGAAGGGAAACACAACGTCTCGGAGGTGGCGGATCTAACGGGATTCAGTACGTTGTCGCATTTCTCCACATTGTTTAAAAAGCAGTTTGGCGTAATACCGAGTAAGGTGGGGAAATCCTCATAGGCGATCGTATCTTTTCCTCCTTAGAAAATTTTTTAAGGAGGTTTGAACCGATTCTTATCAGCCGCAAAAAGATTCTTTGGCCTGTTGAGTTCTATATCTCCAACTTAAAGATATAAACCTTTAACCTGAAAAATATAAACCTCAAACGTGAAGATATATATCTTTAAGTTGGAGATAGAGTTTTCTCGGTCAGTGCGGATATTATCTCTTAGGCTGATTGTTTTTAGAAAGTCGGTCGTGAAGCTATCAAGGTGGCTAAATCGGCGGAGCGGGTTTTCGACGAATATTTTCTTTGTGTACGAGTGAAAAACAACCGTGAAATTGATAACTTTGCCCAATCTATTATTTAACAAGTTCATGCTATGAGTACACAACATCTCAAATGGATAAGCTGCGCTCTTCTATGCGCCTTATCCGCCTGCGTCTCCCGTCCCTCCGATACCGGTGAGTTCATCGTGATTGATACGGATAACGCCACTACGATAGAGGAAATCAAATTGAGCGAAATGGTAGACTCCGTACGGTATATTCTGATAGAAGAACCCGACGAAGCATTGGTCAATTTTGTTAGCCATATCGCCCTGACGGATGAGTATATTATCATCAGTGACCGCAATGCGGTACGATGCTATGACAAACAAGGCAGATACCTGCGAACGATAGCCCGTAAAGGCGAAGGTCCGGGCAACTTCTCTGCCGTGAGTTCAATGGAGATAAGTGGGGATGTGCTTTACGTGCTGGATAACAACCATAACAAAGTATTCCGGTACGACCTCAACGGACGATTTCTCGGTGATATACCTGTTCCCAAGCAACACCATGCGTATTATGCGGATGACATGGCGTTCGTGCA
>JAISIB010000092.1 GCA_031262265.1 Prevotellaceae bacterium | reverse complement strand
CCAAACAAACCTGATGTGCATCATACGCACGTTGAGGCAGCCGCCCGGCCGAAAAGACACGCGTCATGTCGCAGATATAACCGAAGAAGTTGCCGCCATAATCTACCATCATGCTTTGTCCTTCCCGAATCGTCGTCCCGTTGGCTCCGACAGGCAGCGAAGCGTCGGCACCCGCGCCACCCAATGCGAAATCATAAGGCGAAGGAACTGCCGCATTGTCACCTACGAGTAGGCTACCCATAAAGATTTCCATGCTCTGACCGCCGACGCGAAAGATTCCCAAACATCCTTCCCGTCTCATCAAACGTTCTATCTCGATGGAGAGATCAAGGTCTGTCATGCCTTTGCGGAATACGGCAGGTATTTGTTCGTAGGCGCGTGTGTGAGCGAGACCGGAGCGGCGGAACAACTCAATCTCGTAATTGGTCTTGACGGCGCGCGCCCGTTTGATGACGGGAGAGGCGTCTACGATCTGCGCAGAGAACAGTGCGGATAGCCGCATGTATTCCGTATGCGGCAAGTCGCCTTCAATCATCAATTTCTTCGGTAGCGGAATACGTTTTTCGACCAGTATATCTATCATTTGTTCGGGCTTACGAATCGGATGAACGTGCTCGCCGCTCAGCGTATTAGGTCTTTTGATGAATAGCTGCGCCGGCGCGTCGACAGGCAAGTAGACATATCCGTTGACGATTGCGCCTAATGTATATAACAAGTTGACGTTGCAAGCAATCAAAGCCGCATCTATGCCTTGTCTACGCATCTCTTCCCGTATCTTGGCTTGGCGGAGTTGAAGTTCCGTACGGTCTATCATATTATCTGTTCCTAATTTCTACACGGCGTATTTTTCCGCTAATAGTCTTTGGTAGTTCATCCGTAAACTCTATGACGCGCGGATACTTATAGGGAGCTGTGGTTTTTTTAACGTGTTGCTGCAATTCTTTTACAAGCTCTTCTCCGGCTCGGTCGCGATATTCTTTCGACAGAACGATTGTCGCTTTGACTATCTGCCCGCGTATTTCATCGGGGACGCCCGTTATGGCACATTCCACGACGGCCGGATGCGTCATCAAAGCACTTTCTACCTCGAACGGACCGATGCGGTAACCGGAAGACTTGATAACGTCATCCGTACGACCGACAAACCAGTAATAACCGTCTTCGTCCTTCCAAGCAACATCCCCCGTATGGTAAATTCCGTCGTGCCAAGTTTCCCGGGTGCGTTCGGCGTCTCTATAATATTCCTTGAACAATCCCACAGGTTTGTTGTTACCCGTACGTATGACGATCTCGCCTTGTTCTCCGGCTTCCACCGAACGTCCGTTTGCGTCAATTAAGTCCACATCGTACTGTGGATTGGGCATACCCATGCTACCGGGCTTCGGTTCCATCCACGGAAATGTGGCAATGGTTAGCGTTGTTTCCGTTTGTCCGAATCCTTCCATCAGTTTGATGCCGGTCAGGCGCAGAAACGTTTCGTAAACGGCCGGATTAAGGGCTTCTCCGGCAATCGTACAGTATTCGAGCGACGAAAGGTCGTATTGTGTCAAATCTTCGCGTATCAGAAAGCGGAAAATGGTAGGCGGCGCGCATAACGAGGTTATTTTATACTCCTGTATTTTCTGTAAGATAGCTGCGGGAGTGAACTTCTCGTGGTCGTAGACGAATACCGTCGCACCTACAATCCATTGTCCGTATAATTTTCCCCATACGGCTTTTCCCCAACCCGTGTCGGCAATGGTCAGATGCAAGCTTTCCGGATGAAGATTATGCCAATATGCGGCCGTTGTGATATGGCCGAGCGGATAAGTAAAGTCGTGTGCTACCATTTTCGGTTCGCCGGTCGTTCCCGAAGTGAAGTACATGAGAGAAATATCCTCGTTGCTGTTTGCCGTCGGGCGAACAAAGGGCGGAGCGGTCTCTATGAGACGAAAATCGAGGAATTTATCGGGGATATGCGGCCCGATACTGACGAGTTGCTTTACGCTGGGCGATTTCGGCAGGGCGGCTTCGATGTGTTGAAGTATTTCTTTTTCACCGGCCGTGACGATCATTTTGATTTCTGCCGCTTGGCAACGATATACGATGTCTTTTGCGGTTAATAAGTGCGTGGCCGGAATAGCGATGGCACCCAATTTGTGTAAGGCGACTATGCTAAACCAAAATTCGTAGCGTCGTTTGAGTATCAGCATCACTTTGTCTCCGTGTCCGATTCCCAATTGTCGGAAGAATGAAGCCGTGCGATCGGAGTACTCTTTTATCTCTTGAAACGTGAAGCTACGACTGTCTCCTTGGTCGTTCGTCCAGAGCAAAGCGCGCCTTTGTGGTTGCAAGCGCGCCCATTCGTCCACCACGTCATATCCGAAGTTGAAATGTTCGGGTACGTTGATATGCAGATTTTCTCGGAAGTCGGCGGACGAAGTAAAATTAGTTTGCGATAAATATTGTTCTATCATGATTTTTCAATTAGAGAATGATGGCTAAAAAACAGGCTTTCGAGTTATATAATGCTTTCATCGCATGAGGTAAACCTGAGTCGAAATAAATACTGTCTCCCGTATTTAGAATAATCTCTTTGTTGTCAATGCTTAGTAACATACTGCCTTCGATAACATAGTTGAATTCTTGTCCGGCGTGCGAGTTTATGTGCAGCGACTCGTTTTCTTTTGGTTCGATCGTAACGATATATGGATCGCCCCGTCTGTCGCGGAAACCGGATGCGAGTGATTGGTATTTATAAGCTTTGGTGCGCTCGACAGCTACGCCTTGTCCCGAACGGGTAACGAAGTAGGTGCTCATCGTAGGCTCGCTGTCAAACATTAGCGTGTCCAGTGGAATTCGATAGCGTTGGGCAATCTTGCGCAACATGCTCACCGATAAATCATATTCGCCGGATTCTGCTTTCAAGTAGACATCCGGTGCGATTCCGCTCTCTTGCGCCATTTGTTCGGGCGTCAGTTCCAATGCTTCGCGCAATCCGCGCAAGCGTTCGGCAATTTGTTTGATAGGGTCTTCGTTCATACGTTTTTGTTTTAAAGGCATTTTTTCATCGCTTGTATAATGGCGGATGTGAAACCGGCATGGTCGAGTTCGTTGATACCCCGTATGGTAATACCGCCGGGCGTCGTTACTTTGTCTATTTCCTGCGCCGGATGCGTATCGTGGTTGAGTATTAGTTCAGCCGCACCCTTTACGGATTGGGCAACCATGCGCATGGCGTCTTTCGGATAGACGCCCATTTCGATACCGGCTTGCATAGCCGCTTGAATATACTTCAATACGAAGGCAATGCCGCATGATGTGAGTGCCGTTCCTGCCGGTATTTTTTCTTCGGGCATAGATAACACCATCCCCAACGCACCGAATAGCTCGGAGATACTTGCTTCTGTTTCTCCCGCATGGCGTGAGGCGATCAATGTCATAGATTCGCCTTCGGAAATGGCTGTGTTCGGAATCAATCGAAAGAGCGGCGTCTTCCCGATCCATTGCTCCAACTGATCAAGAGAGATGCCGGCAGCAATAGAGATGATAGTTTTGTCTCGGATAGCGTCGCTTATAGCCGTCACTACGCTTTCCATGAGCCAAGGCTTCACGGCAAATATAACGATGTCGGCATCTCTCACTGCCGATAAATTATCTGCTGTCGTGTAGATACCGTGTAACTCATTTTTCAAGCGTTGTTGAACGAGCGGAGAAGTATCTGAAACCGTAATGTCTGAGGCCGTGACTTTTCCGCTGCGCACCAATCCGCGCGCAATGGCTCCGCCCATGTTACCGCCTCCGATGATTGTTATCTTTTTCATGTAAGCACGTAAATTATCAAAGCGTAAAAATGAAATATCCTCGTATCTAAATAAATTTTCTTAGTCGGAAAATTCACCTACATACTTTCATATCGGCCATTCTCCTTAGGCGTTGCATTCGCTTGCCAATGCGGTTAGAAAACGGTCGGCTTCCGTACGCGTCAGACACAATGGCGGCAAAAGACGAATCACATGCGTACCGGTAACTCCTGTAAATATGTGATGCTCGAAGAGTAGTCGGCGGCGGAGTTCTTTGATCGGTTCATTAAACTCCAAGCCAATCATCAATCCACGCCCGCGCACATCCTTGACGCCGGTTAGTTGACGCAGGTTGGACAAAAGATATTCGCCCACGGTAGCGGCATTTTCGATTAAGTGTTGGGTCTCTATGACATGCAATACGGCCAATGCTGCCGCACAAGCCAGATGATTGCCGCCGAAAGTAGTGCCCAGCATGCCATATACCGGCTTAAACAGCGGACTAATAAGCACGCCGGAAATAGGAAAGCCGTTTCCCATCCCTTTCGCCGTTGTTATTATATCCGGTCGTATATCTGCGTATTGGTGGGCAAAGAATTGTCCGGAGCGGCCATAACCGCTTTGTATTTCGTCGGCTATGAGAATGGTGCCGGTGGCTGTGCAGCGTTCACGCAGGAACTGCAAAAAATCATTATCTGCGATACGTATGCCGCCAACTCCTTGAATACATTCGATCAAGACGGCACATACGTCTCCTTTTGCAAGTTCTGCTTCTACGGCGGCCTTGTCATTTAACGGTAAGAAAGTCACATGACCATTTTTATTAACGGGCGCGCTGATTTTAGGGTCGTCAGTTACTTCCACCGCTAAGGAGGTACGTCCGTGAAAGGCTTTGTTGAAAGCAATAATGCGCTTGCGTCCCGTATGGAACGAGGCAAGTTTCAGCGCATTCTCATTGGCTTCCGCACCGGAGTTGGCGAAAAACAGCTGATAGTCGTTATATCCGCTCAGTTTTCCCAAAGCATCGGCCACTTGCTGCTGCAAACTGTTGATGACCGAGTTGGAATAGAATCCGAGCTTTGCCACTTGTTGACTGATAGCCTGCACATATTCGGGTTGGCTATGACCAATGGAGATTACGGCATGACCGCCGTACAAATCCAAATACTCTTGTCCTTGCGTATCCCATACGCAACAACCTTGTCCCCGTACAATTTCAATATTGAATAGGGGATAAACTTCAAATAGATTCATCGTATTGTTTTTTAGAAAGCTGTCGGTTTAAGACGAAGCCCCACGGTTTCTTCGAGGTTAAATAGTAAATTCATATTGTGTACGGCTTGTCCGGATGCGCCCTTTAATAAGTTGTCTATGCAAGAAACAATCAACAACCGATCGCCGTCTTTTTCCAAGTGGATCAGGCATTTGTTCGTGTTAATCACTTGCTTTAAGTCGATATTCCGGTCGACGATGTGAACGAACGAGTCTTCTGCATAGTATTCGCGGTAGATTCTCGTCAGTTCATCGATAGAAACTTTATTACGCACGATAATCGTCGTAAAAATACCGCGCGCGAAATCGCCTCGATAGGGAACAAACAAAATATCCGAGTCGAAGCTGTTTTGTAGCTGCTTCAATGACTGACGGATCTCGGGCAGATGTTGATGCTTGAAAGGTTTATAGATACTCATGTTACCGGTTCGCCAACTGAAATGCGTAGTTTCGGTCGGTTTTACGCCTGCGCCCGTACTTCCGGTAATGGCGTTGACAATAATATCTCCTTGTAACATTAACTGTTTAGCGAGCGGAAGCAATCCCAGAGAGATGCAAGTAGCAAAACATCCGGGGTTGGCTACGCGTAGACTGTTGCATATTGCGCGCCGATTCAGTTCCGGTAGGCCATAGATAAAGTCATGATCGTCCGCAGCCAGTCGATAATCCATCGAAAGGTCGATGATTTTCAAGTCAGCCGGCAGCGTATGGTTTTCTATGAACTTGCGCGTGTCGCCGTGTGCCGTACAAAAGAATAATACGTCAATATCTTCAAGCGATAAAGCATCTGTAAAAATTAGTTCGCACTCTCCGTACAAACCTTCGTGCACGTCGGTAATTAAATGTCCGGCGTGGCTGTTACTATGTACAAAAGTAATATTTACTTCGGGGTGGTTGATCAACAGACGTAAGAGTTCGCCTGCGGTATAGCCTGCTCCGCCGATAATTCCTGCCTTAATCATGGTAATTCATTTCTTCCGTTCTTTTTCTGATTGGCATAATAAACGCGCAATGGCGTAGAGAGTATTCGCGTGAAGCCTTTGGCGTCTTCGGCAGTCCAGCCTTTTTGTATCTCGCCGTACTCGCCCAATTCATTTTTCACCAAGTCGAAATCGGAATCCACGCCGACTAAGGTAAAACTGTAAGGACGTAGTTGGATAGTGACGGTTCCGTTTACGTTTCGTTGTGAGTTTTGTAGCATTGCCTCTATATCTCGCATCACCGGTTCAAGGTATTGCGCTTCGTGCAAGAACATCCCGTACCACGTTCCGACTTGCTCCTTCCAATAGAGTTGCCATTTGCTGAGCGTATGCTTTTCTAACATTTTATGCGCGCCGATGATCAGAATCGGAGCAGCGGCCTCGAATCCGACACGCCCCTTTAATCCGATAATAGTATCGCCGATGTGCATATCGCGTCCTATACCGTAGCGACTTCCGATAGTTTCTACTTTCTGTATGGCTTCTACCGGATTGGCGAATACCGTTCCGTTCACTGCTTTCAATTCTCCTTCTTCAAACGTCAACGTCAATTGTTCCGTTTTGTGAGCCGTCACTTGGCTAGGATAAGCGGCTTCCGGCAAAGTTTGATTGCTTTGTAGCGTTTCTTTGCCTCCGATGGAGGTTCCCCACAGTCCTTTATTAATAGAGTACTCCATCTTGGCAAAATCAGCTTCGTACCCGCGCGAACGTAGGTATTCGATTTCTTGCTCACGCGTCAAGACCATGTCACGAGTAGGCGTGATAATTTCAATACCCGGCGCGAGCACCTCAAATGTCAAGTCGAACCGGATCTGATCGTTGCCTGCGCCCGTACTACCGTGCGCGATGGCGTGTGCATCAATGCTGCGGGCGTAGTCGGCAATGGCTATAGCTTGAAAAATTCGTTCCGAGCTGACGGAAATAGGGTATGTCCCATTCCGTAGAACGTTACCGAATATCATATATTTGATACTTTTGCTATAATAATCATGCGTAATATCCAAAGCCACGTGTTTGGCGGCTCCCAGTTTGTAGGCTTTTTCTTCGATAACAGACAATTCTTTATCAGAAAACCCGCCTGTATTCGCTATCGCGGTATATACTTCGTATCCTTCGCTATTTAGATACATGGCACAGAAAGAGGTATCCAATCCTCCGCTAAATGCCAAAACTACTTTCTTCTTTTCCATATAGATATGCGTTATTGTTTGTCTTTTTCATGTAACTTTTCTTGCTGTTCGGGATCGTATAGCATCGCGGTACAGATGCAGTATTTGCGCTCGGTACGTACTAATACGTCGTGATTCACGCAACCTTCGCAGCCCTTCCAAAAAGCTTCGTCGGCAGTCAGTTCCGAAAACGGTACGGGTACATATCCCAATTCGGTATTGATTTTCATCACTGCGCCACCGCTTGTTAATCCGAACAGTTTAGCGTGTGGCCAGCGCAAACGCGAAAGGGCAAACGCGGCTTTCTTGATACGCTTTGCCAAACCTTTGCCGCGATACTTCTCTACGACGATAAGTCCGGAATTGGCCACGTATTGTTTGTTTCCCCAGCTCTCGATATAACAGAATCCGGCAAACTCATCGCCGCGTAAGGCAATAATAGCTTTCCCTTCTTTCATTTTCTGGGCTACGTACTCGTGCGTACGTTTGGCGATTCCCGTACCGCGCACTTTGGCCGCTTCCGTGATCGTATTCAGGATAGTATCCACATAAGCCTCATGAGAGGTATCGGCTACCATCACATCTATGTCATCTATAAAAAAACTTTCTTCCATTGTTGACCGTTTTAGTCTATTTGTACACCCAATGACTGCATGAAGTCCGTTATTGCTTTGCGTTTCGAGTTTTCTCGTAGAATCAGCAATATGGTGTCGTCACCGGCGATAGTTCCTATAATATCAGGACATTCGCAGTTGTCTATGTCGTATGCAAGGCTACTGGCATAGCCGGGTCGTGTTTTGATAACAGCCAGGTTGCCGGAGAAATGTAGAGAGACGAAGCCTGTTCCCGGCTGCAATAATCCTTCCGTATGGCCGTGTTCTGTGTTGCGTTTATACATCACATCATTTGGTAGCACATACACATAGCCTCCGGACATACTGGCGGCTTTCGCTATTTTCATCTGTTTCAGATCACGCGAGAGCGTAGCTTGCGTGACGTGGATTTCTTTTTGTGCTAACTCCGTCAGTAGTTCCTCTTGCGACCCGATGGGTTGGCTCGCGACGATAGCCTTAATTAAATCTAAACGCTTATTTTTTGTTTTCATATCGCGTATAATTATTCTTATTCGGCGGCAAAATTATGCAATATTTCGCATATCAATGCAAAATAAGTAGTTTTTTTACTATGCTCTATATTTTTTTTCATAATAAGGTCTCATTGTGTAAGTATATTCAATATATTTGTAGCGTCTTAATGTCT
>JAISIB010000088.1 GCA_031262265.1 Prevotellaceae bacterium | reverse complement strand
CACTCCCTGCTCCAACAATTTCAAAGGCACCTCGTAAATCGTAGGTACGTCTACCGATTGCACGACGGCCGACTCTTCCACATTACAAAACAAGGCTACCTTCTTCCGCAGGTTATCATTCAACGGATGTTCGGTGCGTAGCACCAGCAGATCCGGTTGCACGCCCAACGACTGCAATTCTTTGACCGAGTGCTGCGTCGGTTTTGTTTTCAACTCCTTGGCGGCAGCTAAAAACGGCACGTATGTCAGGTGCACGCTCAGTGCGTTCTGCCCCAACTCCCATTTCAACTGGCGAATACTTTCCAGATAAGGCAACGACTCTATGTCGCCCACCGTACCGCCAATCTCGGTAATGACAAAGTCGAATTTATGCTTCGTGCCGAGAAACAGTATATTTCGTTTGATTTCGTCCGTAATGTGCGGAATGACTTGCACCGTCTTACCCAAGAAGTCGCCACGCCGTTCTTTGTCTATCACGCTCTTATAGATACGTCCCGTCGTCACGTTATTGGCTTTGGTCGTCTGAATACTCAGGAAACGTTCGTAATGGCCGAGGTCGAGATCCGCCTCGTGTCCGTCCACCGTCACATAACATTCGCCGTGCTCGTACGGATTCAGTGTTCCCGGATCCACATTGATGTACGGATCGAATTTTTGAATCGTCACTTTGTAACCACGGGCTTGCAGCAATTTACCGATCGACGATGAAATAATCCCTTTTCCCAATGAAGAGGCCACACCGCCGGTTACGAAAATATATTTTGTTTCGCTCACAATAATAAAGTTTTATATCGTTTCATTTTACGCTTACAAACGGCAAAGATACGCAACTTCGGAATAAATGCGGCATATTGCCGAGTGAAAAAGGTAACGGCGTGCGATGAATAACAAAGCACGCCGTTAAAATTTCCTCGTAAGATTTTCAAAAAAGCTCGTATGATATTTTGCGCACCTACTTCTTTCGTCCGAAATCGGCAGGGATTTCTCCCCACTGCGCCGTTTCCCATTTCAAAACCGGTACGTCATAAGTGTTCTCGCGAAGCCACTTCTCCGCCCTTTCTATGATCCGGAACAGCTTTTCGGTATCCGGCGTACGCGGCAGCTTGGTCTTACATTGTTTTTTCTGTACCCAAAGCAACGCATTGTGGCTATCGCTGTACACAGGCAACCGCCATCCTTGCTGTTTCATGTAGGCCAACGCATGAACAATGGCCAAAAACTCTCCGATATTGTTGGTGCCTTTCTCTATCTTGAAGTGAAACAACTGTTGTCGGGCGGCGATATGGACGCCACGGTATTCCATCGGACCGGGATTGCCGCTACATGCGGCATCTACCGCTATCGCATTGTCATTATAGGGTATCATCGTCTACGGAAGCTTATCGTATGCCGCCTTCAACTGAGAAAGTGCTTTTTCCAACACGACGCGCGGCGTAGCAATGTTGATTCGCATGAATCCCGTCCCTTCTTTTCCGAACATATCACCGCGATTGAGTGCCAAGTGTGCTCCGTCTTCGACGAAACGGGTTAGCTCATCCTGATTGGCAAAGCCCAACGCTCGAAAATCCATAAAGATAAGGAACGAAGCTTGCGGGCGTATCATCTTAATCTTGGGCGTGTTTTCTGCAAGGAACCGTTCGGTGTAGTCAATATTGCCTTGTATGTAGGCCAACGCCTGTTCCAGCCACTCCGCCCCTTGTTCATAAGCGGCAACGACCGGTGCAAAAGCGAAGACATGACCGGCATGCAATTCGCACGACTTCACGTATTGATGGAACCGTGTGCGCAACGCTTCGTTCTCGATGATACTGTACGAACTACTCAGTCCCGGCGCATTGAAAGCCTTGCTGATCGCCATAAATGTGATGTTATTCAGACGAGCGTCTTCGGATATAGTGGAGTAAGAGTGGTGTTGATGTGGAGGAAGAGTTAAGTCGGCGTGGATTTCATCCGAGATTACCAAGACATGGTGCTCCGCACAAATGCGGGCGATAGTTTGTAATTCTTCTTTCTTCCATACTCGTCCGCCCGGATTATGAGGATTGCAAAGGATGAAGAGTTTGCATCCTTCGATGTTTTGGCGGAAACGATCAAAGTCGATACGGAAACAATCGTCTTCCTGTATCAAAGGAGTCCACACGACTTCGCGCTGCAAATCTTGGGTGACCAAAAAGAAAGGATGATAGACCGGCGGCATCACCATGACCTTGTCGCCGACCTCCGTAAAGCACCGAATGGCCAAACCGATGCCGGCTACGATGCCCGGAGAGAAACAAAGCATTTCGGGCGTTATATTCCATTGATGCCGCGTCGCCAACCAATCTACGATTGAACTTGCCCACCGCTCGGCCGGCATCGTGTAGCCCAATATTCCACTATCCAATCGTTCCCGAATGGCTTTCATAATAAAAGGAGGCGTACGGAAATCCATGTCTGCTACCCACATCGGCAACAAATCCGACCGTTTCCACTGTTGTTTCAGGGCTTCTACTTTCAGCGCGTCCGTGCCGCGCCGATCCACCACTTCGTCAAAATTGTAATTCATAGCTTTGTCGTTTTGTTTTAAGACAGCGCAAAAGTAGTTTTTTCTCTATAATGTACGAGAGAATTTGACAAACAATCACATCAAGAGGCCGAATTTCTAAAAAGAGAGAAATGCACGCTGCCGTACGCCCGCTGCTCCACGAAACAAGGGTTCGTATCGAAACGGTGGGTTTTGCCGTGCTCCAACACGAGTAGTCCGTCCGCGCGAAGCAAGCCGGCGCGCATAATACGTTCAGGTATTTCCGGCAGTTCGGGCAATGCGTACGGAGGATCGGCAAAGATTAGATCGAAACGTTCGGATGTGCCGGCAATATACTTAAATACGTCGCCGCGAATCGGGTAACAAATGTCGGAGATATTAAGTTCGGCAATTACCTTTCTAATAAAAGCGTAATGCGCAGGGTCTTTTTCTATGCTGATTACTTTCGCGCATCCGCGCGAAACCATCTCGAAACCGATACTTCCCGTACCGGCAAATAAGTCCAGCGCGGTAGTTCCGTCAAAATCAAGATAATTATTGAGAACGTTGAAGATGTTTTCTTTGGCGAAGTCGGTCGTCGGTCGAGCCTTGAAAGTACGCGGCACCTCAAAACGTCTGCGTTTGTATATTCCTCCGATAATACGCATGAGTCAATCCATTAGTAATCTTTCAGCCGCAGCAATTGCATATCCAACGGCAGGCGATCGGCATCCGAAGTAAGAGGTTGGGTAATGACGTTGTTCAAGAAACGACGCAAGCGGTGCGCCAGCTCTTTCTGCGTAGCGTATTCCCCCATGAGATGGAGTTCGTCACGCTGCTGTTCCAGTCCTTGCTGCTTCCAAACGTATAGGATATAGTAGACGGCGTCCTCCAACGTGGCGCACGAAAAGGAATTGGCCAACGCGAGCTGTCCGCGCACGTAGCAATAGACATCTATATGTGTCTGATGCAGATAGACGTAGAGCTTCCCCACCTCCGCACCGGCCTTCCGATTGAGATAGTCCAACATGGGAACCGTTTGCACGTAGAAAGAAGCGTTCGGAAAACGCTCGCACACGACATGGAGCACGCTACGGTCTATTGCGAAGAGCACCACTTGCTCCGAACGCAACACTTGATACAGCACCGTTTCGTTCTCCCGCCGAGCATGGTTGAAGTAGAGTAAACGTTCCGCCTGTTCGTCATCGAACAATGCCAACGGCACTATCGTATATCGGGAACTTATCAGCATGACATCCACCTGTCGGAACGTATACGCCGGTACGATGTTTTCGGAAGCAAGACAATGCCTCAGCGTCAGCGCGACCGGCACGGACATATCCAAGTCTTTCTTATGATAAGAATGAACTGGAGAGTCAGTTGCCGCCGGTATGTACGCAGAAAAAGAAAATCCATCCGCACTTAAGCGGATGGATAATACATAATAGGGTTGAATTTCCTTATTCCCAGTTACCTGCATCAATCGGGTTTTCAAGAGAACCGACCATCATACCGGGGAATTTGCCTAACTTCTGGTCTATATCTATGGCATTCGCAATTTCCTGTTTGTCCAAGCCATTCAGATAAACCGTGTAAGGCGTACTTGCTTCAAAGAAGTTACGCGGCGTACCGTTGTCCAGCGTATCGTTTTTGATCGCCATATCAAACTTAGCACCCACGAGAGGAACATAACGCATCGAATCCGGAGTAAATCCCTTCGCGAACAGCGTATCGATGATATTCACCCATACCGTATCGCGCACAAAGCCTTGCAAACCGGCGGCAACGACTTCCTTGGCCGATTGCCATTTGTCACCGTACGATTTCTTTGCCTTGTTAATGATAGTCATGGCTTTGCGTTCTGTCATACCGTCTTCCAATTGCTGGTCGGTCAGTTCGCCTTGCTTAGCCACCACAGACATTTTTCCGGTCTTCACGAAGTTGATCAGCGTGTCAAAGTTGTCCGTATAAGTAGCTTTTTGCCTCCGGTACTCGCGTTGCGCGTCCCGAATCTGCAATAAGCGTTCTTTTACCACTTCATCTCTGGCATCTTTCTCTTCCTTAAAATTAATAGGACCCATGATGCTTGCTACGCAAATCCATACCAAACCAACAATGAAAAGCCCTAACAAAACATTTACTACAGTTTTCATGATAACTATATCTTTTTTTAGTTTATATTCGCGACCGCAAAAATAGGATAAATAACTCAATAAATTATTTATTGCACTTATTTTTTTCATGCATAACAATGATAAATAACTTTTTGACACAGCAAATTAAAGAATATTTCCCATATCAGCCGACTATTGAGCAGTTAGCGGCATTGGATTCACTGGCAAACTTCATCCTCTCGCCCCCCGATGAGACGTTTGTCGGCAGCGTATTTATTTTGCGCGGATATGCAGGTACGGGAAAGACATCGCTTATCGGAGCTTTGGTCAAGGCACTGAATACCCTGCAACGTCCGCCCGTGTTACTCGCACCCACCGGCCGCGCCGCCAAAGTGTTTGCTTCGTACGCCGAATATCCGGCATACACCATCCATAAGAAAATCTACCGGCAACGTAAGTTCGGGCAAGAATCAGCCTTCTCGTTGCAAGAAAATCTGTCGCAACACACCTTATTTATAATAGACGAAGCCTCCATGATTGCCAATGAGGGACTTGGTGGAAGCATGTTCGGCACGGGACGCTTGCTCGATGATTTGATTCAATACGTATATAGCAGCAGCGACTGCCGGCTACTGCTCATCGGCGACATAGCTCAGCTACCGCCTGTCGGCGAAGAAGAAAGTCCCGCGCTACGCACATCCGTTTTGCAAGGTTACGGTTTGGACGTGACGGAAGTGAATATGACGGAGGTAGTACGCCAAGCACACGATTCGGGTATCCTCTGGAACGCCACGCGGTTGCGGGAAACGCTTGCCGCCGGGCAATGCCACCTCGTACCGAAGCTAAAACTACGGAATTTCGCCGATGTGCACATCGTCTCGGGTAGTGAATTGTTGGATACGCTTTCCGAATGCTACGGGCGCGACGGCATAGAACAGACCGCTGTTATATGCCGCTCCAACAAACAGGCGAACGCTTACAATGAAGGTATCCGTAGCCGCATTCTCTATCGCGAAGAGGAAATCGAGCGCGGAGAATTGCTAATGGTGGTCAAGAACAATTATTTCTGGGGAGCCGACCATCAAGACATCCCGTTCATTGCCAACGGAGATACGGCCGTCGTGCGTCGCATTCGGCGTGAGACGGAACTCTACGGTTTTCGATTTCAAGATATGCTATTGGCGTTCCCCGACTACAACGCCGAAGAATTGGAAGTGCGCCTGTTGTTGGACACGCTGCATAGTCCCGCGCCATCCCTCACACGCGAGGAAAGCGAACGACTCTTTGCCTCCGTATACGAAGACTACGCCGATGTGCCGACCAAGGCCGAACGCATGAAGAAGATAAAGGAAGATCCGCAATACAATGCGTTGCAAGTGAAATACGCCTATGCCATTACTTGCCACAAGGCGCAAGGCGGACAATGGAAGAACGTCTTTATTGACCAAGGCTACGTCACCGCCGAACAGCTATCCCCCAACTATTACCGCTGGCTATATACCGCCTTCACGCGAGCGACCGAACATTTGTATCTTATCAATTGGAAAGAATAAGGGGTTAACTTAAAATTGAGCTCTTCTAATTGCGAAACCGGTAGTTTCGCAATTGCTTCCGATTTGTCTTTGACCATCTTAAAAAAGTTTTGCAATAAATTCAAAACAGATTCTCAAAACAGATTCTAAAGCCTTTAGTCGTTCTACGGTCAGGTATTCCGCGACTGTCCGATGTTATGTAGTAATAGCGCGCGGCATTGTCTGACACAGTCTCAAGAATCTTTATATGGTGTGTAAATGGCACTTTGAAGAATTCCTCGATGGGAAAGTCCTTAATGCTTGGTACATGAATAGCATCGTTAATATCTATCTCATTATTAGGTGATTGTAATTCGACAGTCGCAATTGTCGAATTAGCCCCATCTATTTCGACAGTTGTAACTGTCGAATTGTTGTCGAGTATTCCCCAATTCTCATAGAATTTACGCATATTCTTCAGGTTGTTAGCCGAGAATCCGCGCAACCCGGGCAGCTCACGTCGTAACTGCTCACTAATCATTTCCAATGCGCCTGTACCCCATACGCCTCTGCGAGTGTTAGCCGACAAGTACTTGCCAACGGCAAAATAGACGACCAATTGTATTCGGTTTACGTCTTTTGCAGCTTCATACTGACTTTGCAGGATGGCGGTTTTGCTTGCGTTTCTTCTTGCATTTCTGATTTTTATTTTATACGCACGGGAGCGATTCGCGCGCGAGGAGTGTAAAGGGTATGTGTGTATTAGTTATAACTAACCAGTTCAGTTTTAATTAATACACACACAACCTCACATGGGGTTCTACGTTTAAAGAAAAACACGAAAAAGGAACGATTTTGTCGAAGTTGATGTGCTTATTTGTCTGGTTTACAATGCTCCTGTGGTGCTATTTCGGCGGCTTCCGTTCCACAAGTTTTCAAAAGGCTTGATCTGCAGCTCGATAAGTACGTTTTCCTCGTATGTTAATTTTCTAACTTAGGAGAAAAATAACATATTCGGGTGAGTAATTACGACAATTGATGATCGAATTCGTAGAGATACAAATCCCAAAATCTTTCCGATAACGGCAAAAAGCATCTCGGAACGCACGGCATGCGACTATTGCACCGCCGGAAAGATAGTGAATCGACAGAAGCTATGCCGCAAATAGCTTTCTAAAAGTTATCCAATGAATTCAAAACAGATTCTAAATCGCTACTCTTTCGGAGCGACACAAACATCCGCAAAGGTTTGACACAAAAGGGTGGGGAGAGGCAGTCTCGCAAAAAAAATCTCGAAATATTTGGAGAATACAAAAACTTAATTTGTATCTTTGCGAAGTATTATCAATCAAAAGAGTAGTATTAACAATTAAAAGAATATAGCCTATGGCATAAAGCGTAGTAATACGCAGTATATAAACATATTAAAAGCGTTATAGCTTTTCTTTGCTATCAGAAAATTTGGCGATTCGAAGATGCATGCAAAAGATAAGTGTAATGTTCACGTGACAAGCGTGGACTTAACTTGTTTGAAGCATGCAGGTCACGCCAAATACCTCTGATAGCGGGAAACAATTAAGTTTCACGCTTTTTTTATTTCAAGGGAACGGAGTTGCCGAAAGCCGTCGTATAAGTGGAGGCATAATATATTTTTTAATCCTATGTTTGATATAAAATCGATTTCCGAAACAAGAGAACATCTAAATTCAGCTATCACGGAGCCGACTACTTATGGTTCTGTTACAGATTTCCAAATGGGCTGTACGGGTTGCGACGGACGTTGCAGTGGTACTTGTGATGATTCTTGTGACAGTACTTGCTATGGCTGCGGTAATAACGGCTAACAAGACAAAAACAAGCAACGTTCCAATATTTAACATTAAATAGTTTAAAATGTTGCTTGTTTTTTATTCATTCATAAATTCTTGATTGTATGAATAGAACAGAACATTTGGAAAGGAATATCTATATAACAACAAATGTTACTTGTAATCTAAATTGCACTTATTGTTATGAGGATAAAACAAGTAAAGATACATTCAATGTAGATATGACTAAGCTGCAGTTGAGCACGCTTTTATCTGTGAAAACAGGGAAACGTACCATAATCAACCTGCACGGTGGTGAACCATTCGTGGTTTTCCCTAAAATAAAAGAATTGTGCGAATGGCTTTGGGTACAAAATTTCCCTGAAAAATTTATCATATTTGTGACTTCTAATGGAACTTTAGTGCACGGAGAGATAAAAGAATGGTTGACTAAGCATAAAGACAAATTTATTGTAGGGCTAAGTTTGGACGGCACTCGTAGAATGCAAAACATTAATAGATCGAATTCATTCGATTTGATAGATATTGATTTTTTCGTAGAAACGTGGCCGAAGCAAGGTGTAAAGATGACAATTAGTCCATTAACAATTGGCCATCTTGCTGAAGGTATTATATTTCTTCATTCACAGGGGATACAGGATATTCGTGCAAATCTTGCATATATGGTTGATTGGGCAAATTCTATTTATATCCAGGCATATCAAAGAGAACTACAAAAGTTAGGCGTATTTTATAAAGAGAACCCCAATTTGCATAAAAGTTCTATTTTTAATGTAAATTTTGCTTCATTGTCTGAGCCAGAAACAGTACAAAGAAAATGGTGTGGTGCTGGAACAGAAATAGTTGCTCACGATATTGACGGCAGAGAATATCCTTGCCATTTATTTTTTGAATCCGTTTGTGGAAAAGAAAAATCTGAAATGTCAAAATATATCAATTTTGCAAATCCGAATGAGTTTATCTCAAAAGAATGTGTAAATTGTCCAGTGTTGGCTATTTGTCCTACTTGTTACGGCTCGAATTATATTGAACGCGATAATATCGCTAATCGCGATATGTCTATTTGCAAGCTGAATAAAATTAGAATCTTTGAAGTTGCAAAATATGAATATGATAGAATAGTCAATAGCAATTCTAATATTTTAGAACTGTCAGACGAAGAAAAATTCAGAAGGGTAAAAATATTAGATGGGATAGAGAAAATCCTCCCGTTCTTAAACGAATTGAATCAACTTTAAAATGTAAAATATGAAACAAGTGCTTGATTTACAAAAACTAATTGTAGTGAAAGAAGAGCTTACTCTTTTACTCTCAAAACCAATAGCGAGCTATGAAGGTGCCTATGCTTACGAAGACTTTCAAATGGGTTGTTCTAGCTGCACGGGAGGTTGTACATCATGTTACGGTTCTTGTTCTGGTGCTATGAAAGGGTAATGTCATGGAAAAGAAATGTTCTGAATGCGGAAAAATCGGCGGCAGTAATGCTCACCACATTATGCGAGGGGAATTTATGGGTCAGACATTGTGTGGTATGTGCTTTCATCAATTTACGAAGGACTATGGAAGCACGCCTGATGGAAAACTTCAGAGAGGGAGCTACCTTACAACGTTTTGGTCCGCAAAACTTACCGCCAAACTATAGGCAACTCCCTTATGCAGAGCAGCGACCAATTATGGAGCGAAACTCTTATCTACTAAAAATACTTAGTGCAGAATTTACACGCTTAAGACAATCATATAAAGACTTAACTGGAAAAGTGGGAAATGCCAAAACTATGAAAATAGCAATACGCAATACATCTGCAAGCGATATATTATTTTATAAAAAATGCTTTGATAATGATGAATTTCATTGGAACCTATATGGGAATGACTGCGTAAATTTGGAAAAGTATCTATCCGTAGAAGATAAGCATTACAAATTCATTATTTCAAAGGTAGGGGAATATGGAGTTGAAGATATCGCATTTTGCCATTTCTATTATAATTGGCAGACAAATGATTATGGCTCGTTAGGGGGAATTATACCTAAATATTTTAATACAGGTATAGGACTATATGTAAGTGTCGCCATGTTTGCATATATGTTTAAGTATGATGCTAATCTGATTTTTAGAACAGGGGTTTTTAAATACAATCAGCGTGCACTAAAAGCATGGTCTTCTATTGGTTTCAAACCAACAGAAGAAACAGACAGTAAAATTATAATGAAACTAACATTTGCTCAATTTGAGAATCAATTTGTTAAGTATGTATTAGGTCGAATAACTCTTTTGTAATGCTTGTAATTGAACTCATTTCTTTATCAACTGCCGTAGCTCCGGATCAGCCTCTATCTTTGCCAACTCTTCGGCTACTATCTGCTTGACTTCGTCCTTGATACGACGATAGTTGTGGTTGATGATTTCATCCATACGGTCAATGCCGTTCTCATCACGAAAGTTGCCCGTTTCGGGAATAGGCTCATAAGCCTTAACCTCTTTAGTGACAGCATCGTTATCAATCACAATCTATGCATGGAACATCTTCTGTTTGATGCGTTCGTCGAAGTTATCGGCAACCGCTCCGACAAACATTCCCAATGTTAGAGATTACCGAAACCCTTTCATCACCGATGCCATGAAGGTACTGGACTACGTAAATCGTTTCAGCAGAGGTATCAACCGTGTGCAGCGTGAGATGAAAGAAAATGGTAACGGCCAAGCCGAGTTTGATTTCTCGCTTATCACCGCATTCAAAGTGATTGAGCATATATCAACCAAGTATTTCGAAGCCGGTTTTGGAAGTGAAGAAGAGGGAAGTACCCCAATGGGAGATGCTACTACCCCAATCACTACCCCAATAGAGAAAGAGACTACCCCAATCACTACCCCAATAGACGGAAATACTGCCCAAAGATTGGGTAGTACTACCCAATCAACTACCCAAAACAAGATTTTAGAATATATCCGCAATAATCCATTCATTACAAGAGTTGAGCTGGCG
>JAISIB010000079.1 GCA_031262265.1 Prevotellaceae bacterium | reverse complement strand
TTACTAATAAAGTTATTACATCGCTTTACGCCGAAACAACGAATCATGGTTGGATGACATCGTATATGCAGCAATTGGCTTGGTTGAAAGCAGAGCTTGGAACGCCGCATAACGAGCTTTGAACGCCCATTTAACGCGTTAGTTGTGGCGACGAGCGGCTTTGAAAATAGAACGAGAAAGGAGAAAACGATAACGCCGTATTGGTATATGCGCAAAAAGCCATATCTTTGCGCGTAGTCAAACCCTAAAACAAAAATTATGCTCACAGTAAGTCGTAAAGAATTTGCCGCCAATCCTTTTTTCTATATAGACAAGGAAGATACCGGTTCCGGTGTGACGATTCGGCGCGGTGCAAGGCAAAAAGTGGTCTTGACGCCTGCCACGCGGAGCAGAAACCAATACGATGAGGTTGAACTTCGTGCCAAGCGCGAAATGTCTCCGTATCAGTTCAAAACGTGGTTGCGCTATTATCGGGCTATCCCGCCGGAATATCGCTGCAATCCGTTTGACATCATCGAAGACGGTGACTATTTCTATGCGGATAAGCGAAATATAGAAGAAATGGAAAAATATAACCGCGCATACGAAGAAGACAAACGTGCCGGAAATTTGATTTCTGTAAGTAACAAGGAAGAATTACACGCTTTCTTGGATAGTCTTTGACCATGTATAGGTTAGATTATACCGAACGAGCGAGAAATAATATTGTTCAGCTCAAAAAGAATGAGCCGGCTGCTTATCAAAAGTTAGTTACACTTTTGGAGGAATTGGCGGAACACCCGCGTACAGGAACGGGAAAGCCTAAACAACTAAGCGGTAATATGGCCGGTGAATGGTCACGACGAATTAGTCGAACACATCGGCTGAGGTATCTTATAGACGATGACATCGTAACCGTGACTGTTATTCAAGCGTACGGACATTACGATGATAAGTAAATCTCTTGTCTTACAAACACTTCTGCCTTTCACAATAAAACACCTATCAATGCTTTTATGCGGCTTAGCTTTGCAGCGGAGAGTGATATGGAGCAGAACGCCGGAGGTGAGCAGTAAGCATACGCGCCGGCGTAGCGGAACGCCGGAGGCGTTCAATCTGCGTAACTGCGGGTGAAACCCGCAGAACATCTGCTCTCCACCCACTGAACCCCGAAGTGGGTTCAACTCCTGCCGGAGTAGTGATGAGAAAAGGGGTTACTGCCCCCAAGCTGCGCGTCGCTACGCTCCGCTTGCATGGGGTTACGCAAATTCAACGCCTGCGGCGTTGGTGTATGCACCTGCCCAACATCTACACCTATCTGCGACGTTATACTGCCTAAGATGCTCGTGAGAGCGACCTGTGAGGACGTTAGATTTTCCGGCTTTGTTCTGCTACTAACTAACTTTGTTATTTTCACGAGCGGCTTTGATATTTCACTATCCTCATAAGTTATTACGCGCGCGACAGGCATCGGTTCGAACGCACGGTAAACAAAAGTGCCCCTGCCTAATGGCGGGGGCACTTTATTTGTGCATATTCAATTTGCTATGTATGCAAATTCAATCTTCTTAGGGAAGAACGAGAATAACCGGTTGACCGATGACATATACTCCATCGTCATCTTCAATATACATAGACCCTAAATCAATAGTCTTACCGTTTACCTTACCCAGAGGGTATGTAGCCAGATCATTAGATTTATTTCCATATACACTACCGATAATCATTTCTCCATAACTCCAATTAATACCAGTACCTGCCTCTGCTACGAAAACAGACTCGGGATTGCGGGCGTCAACAATGACGCGACCGGTACCGACAACTTCATTTTCTGCGGTATACGGGAATACTCCATACGCATAAGGCATCACGCTGTACACACCGGATACGCCATTCGCTCCATATACCGTGACGTCATACGTCAGTGCGCTTGCGCCAAACAGAGGACCTACCAATCCGTCCGTCCATTTGCCGGTGCCGATAGCAGTCCACTCATAATTCTTGGTCACGCGAAGCGTAATGGAGGCGTTGCCGCCCGCGGATACTTTGTCGCCCAAGCTGAGCACTAAATCATAGCGAACGCCTACTTCCATACCGTCTTTCAATCCGACGGTTAACATGGTCGAGCCTTCGCCGTCGGCAAACGATACTTCCGTCGGCGCGTTGAATCCGCCGGACTTGTCGGTCGCCGTCAACGGATACGTGGCACTGCCTTTGGTCGTCGTGCGGTTCACCTGCACCTCAATGGAGGTGGCAGCAGCGGATAGGCTGTAGGTAGAAGCCGTCGACAAGAAGCTCGCCGCACCGTTGTCCGAATAGATAGCTCCTTCGTTCTCTACGCTACAAGCGGCCATCAAGGCTACCACTCCGAATGAAGCTACTATATATTTCAATATACTTTTCATAATCTGTCCTTAAATTATTATTATATTAGTTCGGATAGTCACCCACGGGATTCTGGTCTTTCGCTTGGTTGAGTTCTTTGTTGCCATCGAACTCCACTTGCGGAATTGTCATTACCCACGCATAGCTTTCGGGGTCGTCCGTTGCCGTATTCGGTATGAGCGCGCCTTCCGGCCAGCCCATTTCCAGCGTACGCTTGAAGCCTTGGCGCAAGCGGCGGATGTCATAGATACGTCCGAACTCGCCCCACAACTCAATGCGGCGTTGGATGAGAATTTCTTCCAACAAAGATCCGGTCAGATCGGTCGTTAGTTTGCCCAATGCCTTGCCGCTCTTGTTGTCGCACTTGAAATCGGCATCGCGCTTGGACATCAAGGCCATCAGATGCTCGCGTGCCTTCGCGTCGTTGCCTTGTTGGCAAGCGGCTTCGGCAGCCGTCAGATACATCTCTTCCACGCGCATCCAGATATAGTCGCCCAACCATGTTTGCACGTCGGCAAACTTGAATTTTTCCTGTTGGTATCCGCCTTTTCCGTTACCGGAGTACTCGGGATCCCACCATGCGCGACGTACGTCCTTGCTGCCCATCTCGTTGTACAACAGTTTGTTGATTTGTTTGAGGGCTGTGGCTCCGTAGTATCCGGCTTCGGCGTCCATGTGGGTGAAGAATCCTGCGTACATACCCGATTGGTCAGCGATGATGTGCGCTCCCCACATGACGTTGGAAGCCAGTGCATCGTTCATACCGCTCAAAATCGTCGCGCCGGTGCCGATTGATTTTTTGCTGGCCGTAATGGCAGCTTCGGCGGCACTTTGCGCTTTCGCCCAATCTTCCATGACGGATGCGATGCGTGCTTGGAAGCCCAATGCTACCGATTGGTCGACGTGCGTGATGTGTCGGCGTGCCGAGGCGTTACCCAATAGTTCTACGGCCTTATCGATATCTGCCGTGATTTGCGTATAGACCTCTTGCACCGTCGCGCGCGGTTTTCCGGCCGTGCCGGCTGCCGTCGGTTCGGTATAGAGAGGTACGCCCGGGTCAGACTCGTGTCCCTTGTAAGTACGGGCAAACGACTGAATCAGCATGAAGTAGGAATACGCGCGGAGGGCATACGCCTGTCCGATAGCGTAGTTGACGTCCGACGGTTCTCCGCCCATCGTTTCTTCGGACGCAATGATGTAATTGATATTCGCTATGTACTTATAATAGGTGCGCCATAAGTCATACGGCCTCCATCCGGTGCTTTCGTACCTCGTTTTTACGTTATAGATACAGTCATACCAGAACCATCCGCTTCCGCTTGCGCTCATGATCATGTCTTCGGCCATGACGTCGGCCATCAAGTTGTACGCCGAAAGACCGAAGCATTGGTGCGTATTGCCTGTCATAACCAAAACCTCGTAAAACGCTCGGTACAAACCGTTCAACGGAACCATGGCAGCTTCGGCGGTGGCAAACAACGTTTCGGTGGACATGGCGTCCGTCGGAACTGTTTCCAGCGCATCGTCCGCGCAGGAGAACATGCCCAGCGCGAGCCATCCTATCGTGATATATGTAATTATCTTTTTCATATCATAATCTGTTTATGGTTTAGAAATTAACTTCCACACCGACGGTGACCGTCTTATAGGGAGTATATACGTAATCGGTGGAACCGGAGAAGTTTTGCTGCGGGTCCATACCGTTCAGGTGAGTGAACAGTGCCAAGTTGTCGGCCGAACCGAATATGCGCACGCTTTCCAAGCCGGCTTTGTTCAGCAGAGATTTCGGCAACGTATAGCCCAACGTGATGTTCTTGATGGCGAAATACGATGCATCGATAAGATAACGGTCGCTAGTCGTCGACGTGCCGCCGATAGATGGGCGCGGTACGTCGGTAATATCGCCCGGTTTTTGCCAACGACGCAGTGCGTTCGCGCTGAACGTATTGCCTATGTACATGGGTTCCATTGCTCCGCGGTAGAGCGAGTCGTAAATCTTTCCGCCGATAGAGTAGGTCGTCAGGATATTCAGGTCGAACCCTTTGTAGGTCAGACCGGTGGCGAAGCTACCGAACAAATCGGGGATGCGGCTGCCTAAGAAATATTTGCTGGTGGAAGCCAACGAATTGTCACTGGAGATACGCTCATTGGTGATGTTGCCGTTTTCATCTTTGTCGTGCACCCAATAGAGTTGTACGCCCGTCGCGGGATCGACGCCGGCAGATTTGGCCATATAGAACGTATTAATCGGCATACCTTCTTTGATGATATAGATACCCGACATTATTTCGGGAGATTCGGCCGTTAGTTTCAATACTTCGTTGGACACGGTG
>JAISIB010000032.1 GCA_031262265.1 Prevotellaceae bacterium | reverse complement strand
AGAGCATCTGATAGCCAAAGATGACGCGCACGGTGCCACATTGCCTGCCGGTCAGCAAGAAGCCCTCGCGGCGGCTTTTAAAAGTTGCTTACCTAAGATAGAAAAGACCGATTTCAACGTCGATACCCATGCGTTGGGTGAAAATGCCATGCCCGTTACGATTACGCAAAGCGAGTATATGCGTCGTATGAAAGACATGGCGAATATTCAGGCAGGCATGAGTTTCTACGGCGACATGCCCGATATGTTTACGTTGGTACTTAATTCGGATCACAAGCTCATCAAGCAGGTGTTGACAGACGAAGAAGCTGCTTGCACGGCCGATGTAGCTCCCATTCAGGCCGAAATGGACGAAGCGGAACACCGTCGCTCCGAGCTGAACAAGTCTCATGAAAAATTGAAAGCAGATGAGATTCCTCAGGCCGATAAGGACGAATTGACCGAACTGGATAAGAAACGGACGGAACTGAAAAACAAGAAAGACGCCGTTTATGCCGCTTATGCCGCACAGAATATGACGATCCGTCAACTGATTGATTTGGCTTTGCTACAAAACAACATGCTGAAAGGCGAAGCATTGAACCAATTCGTCAGACGAACGATGGAAAAGATCTAATGATATTCCATAGAACGGCGTTCTATGGGCATTGAACACATCAAACGATGTATGATAATCGGGGTTGCCTACGGGTAGCCCCGATTTTGTTTTATGTTCCTCGTAAGTTGTGAGAATAACGAAGTCGCTTGTTTAAATAACACAGCCGCTTGTCAAAAAAACAAAGTCGCTTGTAACAACAAAATCAAATGATTTCATAACTTTGCCCGCAGTAAAAACACATATCGATTCATATACCATGTGGAAAAACTTTCTCATTTTATTTATCGCGTTTGGGCTGCTCTCCTGCCAAGGGACAGACAAAAGCCCGCAAGCCATACCCGTCATTCCGATTGGGCAGGCAATGGACAACGTAGCGGATTTCGGCCTTTCGGCGAGAGTGCTCTCATTGTTTGATAAATGCGCTCTCGCGAACATCGCGAAAGCGTACTTGTCGGCAAGCGGGAACGCTCACGCCAAAGGATGAGAGCGCTCGCAGAATTTTGAATGTAAAAATTGTAATGCTGGATAATTTATAGTTCTATCTATTTGGGACGAGCAAGTAAATAGACCACAGTTAACTCGTTATTTTATAGTAAACTTTGTGTAGAAATGTCGTCTATACAATAGTTATGCGCCATTGGGGCACAGCATAATGGTATTATAATTTGAAAAGAACAATTAAGAGGATCATTTATGGTGGAAAACAAGGAACTATCAATTATAGACTTAATAATTGATACACATGTTGGATTAAAAAGGCAGGGGCCTGGTAGTGATGAAATGACCATTAAAGCATTAAGCTATATTGATGGGCTGCAAGAAAATTCACAAATATTGGATATAGGTTGTGGAACTGGATGGCAAACAATAATTCTTGCTAATAATGCTCCTGGGAATATTATTGGTTTGGATTTGTTTCCAAATTTTGTAAATGTTCTAAATGAAAATGCTAAAAGCAATAATTTACAAAATAGAATAAATGGTATAGTAGGCTCTATGGAAAACTTGCCTTTTAATAAAGAACAATTTGATCTTATATGGTGTGAAGGAGCCATTGATAATATTGGTTTTGAAAAGGGATTAACATATTGGTATGATTTTTTGAAATATAATGGATATATTGCAGTCACTTCACCTACATGGTTTACGACTGAGCATCCTGATGAAGTAAATAAATTCTGGTTAGATGCAGGCAGTAGTGGATTGGATGAAATAAGCAAGAATATTTCAGTAATGCAAAATATTGGATATAAATTTATTGCTACTTTTATATTACCTGAAAAATGTTGGACTGATAATTATTTTAATCCAAGAGAACACGCTATACAAAAACTTTTAGAAAAATATTCTGGAAATAGTATGGTGGAAGGATTTATAGAAAATAATAGACATGAGGTTGAATTGTATTCCAAATATAAACAATATTATGGATATGCATTTTTTATAGGTAAGAAATATAAATAAAAAGTATATGTGAAGGTGCCCCAACGGCGCATAACAGGGTGTTCCCGCAAAGAGACTACAGTACATCGGACGCAATGACTTGTTGGATGCCGTTGCATGGCATGCAGGAAATAGTAGCGGTTCTACGCATCCCGTCGGGCAAAAACAGCCGAATGAACTTGGCATTTACGATATGCGAGGCAATGTATGGGAATGGTGCAGCGATTGGTTTGACATTTATCCTCATACACCGTCCCATACATATCGCAATCCGCAAGGTCCCTCTTCCGGTAAATAACAAGTGGTTTCCAGTACCGTTTGGGCTCCTTTTATAGATTCGCCCGTGGTACCGAATTTCCCGACGAATCAAGTCGCCGTAGCGACTTAGGATTTCGTCTGGTGCTGCCTGCTAAGTAAACGCCCCTACCCTTTTGCTGTCGGATTCGTGGGCTTCGCGATCGTTTCGCGCATGGATGTATCGGCTTCTATATTCTTCATGCGGTAATAATCCATGATTCCCAGATTACCGCTACGGAAAGCATCTGCCATCGCTTTGGGCACTTCTGCTTCTGCCTCGATTACTTTGGCGCGTGCTTCCTGTGCCTTGGCTTTCATTTCCTGTTCGGTAGCGACAGCCATTGCGCGCCGCTCTTCAGCTTTGGCTTGCGCAATATTTTTGTCGGCATTCGCTTGATCCATTTGCAAGACGGCTCCGATATTTTTGCCGATGTCAATGTCAGCAATGTCAATGGATAATATTTCAAAGGCCGTACCTGCATCCAGTCCCTTGCGAAGTACCAGTTTCGAAATAGAATCGGGATTCTCCAACACGGATTTGTGGCTTTCCGCCGAGCCTATGGACGAAACGATACCTTCGCCGACGCGCGCCAGCACGGTTTCTTCGCCCGCACCACCGACCAATTGACGAATGCTGGCGCGTACGGTCACGCGTGCTTTTGCTATCAATTGAATACCGTCCTTTGCCATCGCCGTCACGGGCGGTGTATCGATAACACGCGGATTGACGGACATTTGCACCGCTTCAAATACGTCGCGTCCGGCCAAGTCTATGGCTGTCGCCATTTGAAAAGATAAATCAATACTGGCTTTCGACGCCGATACCAGCGCATGTACCACTTTCTCTACGTGGCCGCCTGCCAAATAATGCGCCTCCAATTCATCGCGCGTAATGCTGCGCAATCCGGCCTTGTGTGCTTCTATCATACCGGGCACAATCACGTAAGGCGGTACGTTACGAATGCGCATAAGGAATAGTTGTATCAACGAAATGTGCACGCCCGATACCTTGGCCGACAACCACAGGAAGAAAGGCACGTAGTGAAAGAAAACAGCCAAGAACACGATGGCTCCGACGATGAAACTAAAAATGACGTAAGGGTTCATAATGTAATGTTTTAATGTGAAAAAGCAGTTATTTCTTTTGCCGTTCGACCATGATGACGCCGTCTTCTATACGACTCACCACCAACGGTGTTTTTTCGTCGAGGAATCCGTCGGCCGACTTGACCTCGACAACTTTTCCGCCGATCTCGGCAGAACCTATCAGTGCCAAGCGCGTCAGACTGACGCCGGTATCGCCGATATGCAGGCTAAGCGCGTCACTTCGGTCAATCGTCGAATCGATTTCCTGCTTCAACGAAATGCGATCAAGCGTTTTCGAGCGCATGAAGCGATTGATAGACCACAAGACGGATACCGCCGACACAACCGACACCACTACGCCCGACCATAATCCCATGTAAGCGTATGCGTAGAAGTTGGCATAAATCAGGCAGCCAAGCCCGCACACTCCGGCGAAGACTGTTCCGTGAAATAAGAACAGTTCAACCAGAAACAATACGATGGCTGCCAATATCAACAAGGTAATAATTACTATATCCATACGTTCTCGGTATTAGTGAGTAGATTGAATTTGTTTTATCTCTGTATTGCGAATGGTTCTGGCCAATTCTTTGATGGACGGTTCCATACGCCGAAGCTGCTGCTCGGCTTCCAATATCTCTGTCCGCATAGCTTCGTGCTCGGACGCAGGAGCTTCCGCATAGGCGTCTCGTCGCTGCGACAGACGTTGACGCAGCTGTTCGCACGCGGCTTGTTCTTGCCGATAGCGAGCGAATAGCCCGCGCGCATCTGCCGAACGGAAATCCGTATCTGCGTGATACGTATGCGCGTCATCGACGACAAACGTAAAATCATACCGTTGTCCGGCGCGCATAGGTTCGTACGTGGCGATTCCTTCCAACCGGCTTCGGGCGTCTGCCAACAAAGCTTCATCCGTCCACGTCGCACGAATGGATGTCAATTGAGCCAGTGCGGCCAATTTCGTCCGTTCCGTTGCCTCGTAGCTATATGATTTGCGAGAAGGATTCGGTATGAAAACATACACGCAAACGCTATCGGGCGATTGACGACGGTCGGTCGCGAACCAACCCAAGTTGTTATATTCATCAATGACATACATATAGTCATTCGCTTCCGAGTTAAATGGCATTCCGAGATTTTCCGGCGTCAAGTACGAATCCGTTGCTGCGTTGTAGCGCGTCACAAAAATGTCGTATCCACCGATGGACTGCTCGCCGTCGGCTGCGTAATAGATCGTTTGCCCGTCAGTCAGTACATAAGGATAGTCGACGTTTCCATCGGCATTTATAACATCCGGCAATAACGTACCGGCTCCCCATGTGCCCAATTGCTTATTCTTGGTATAAATGCTCAGCGTCGTATCCGATGAAAGGTCGCTGTAATACAATTTATTCCCCAACTCGGTCTCATAGACGGTTCTCGAAAGAGAATCTACGGTATCGAAATATTCTCCGTACGTGTACAGGCGACCCGATTCTTCGCTCAGACGATAAGTTCGCAGGAAAGATTGTTTATCCGTTAGGAAACTGTCCACGAAACACACTTCTTCTACTCCTTTGATCATACGAGCTTTGCGTTTGCAATGCTCTGCCAACAACACCAATTCGTCCGTCGGTTGTTTCTTCTTCTCCTGTTCGGCGATGGCCGTTTCATAATGAGCGACAGCCGCATCAAAATCGTATAGCTGCTCGCAAGCTTGCGCCAGATAACGAGCTGCATGAGGCACTTTGCGTTTCAGAGCCAACTCCAACGGTGAGATAGCTGCCTGCGGTTCGCCCGTCTGCACGCAACATACGCCGTACCAATAATTATAATTGGCGTTATTGGGACTTTGCTTGACAAAACGTCGAAAAGCCGGTTTGGCTCGCTCGTATTCTTCGTTTGAAAACAAGCGGCGCGCCTCGGTCAACGTCTGGGCATCCGTGCGTACAATCATCGCACACAATGTCAGCAATAGCAGTATCGTTCGGATCATGGTGTCTTGCCTTAGGATTCTGCGCAAATATAAAACTATTTCCGCAACCTTAGCGATGAATTGCCCGATAATTTGCGCAAAGACGACGATGAACGTCTGTTCGTGAATTATGCAGGTGAGTTATAAAAATATCCGGCTCTGAAAACGAACTATCAAAGCCGGATATTTTACGCACATGGGACGTTATTTATTCGCGCCGCATGTAATACCTGCGCTCCTCGTCGGACATTCGTTCGATGGCGTAGCGTAGCATCGTGCGGGGCATCGTCCGACTGTGCCGGTCAAGGAACGCTCGCAAGAGAGAAAGGTCTCGTTTCCCTATTTCACGCAGTACCCATCCGACCGCCTTATGCATTAAGTCGTGCCGGTGTCGCAAAAATCGCTCGGATAGGGCAATCGCTTCAAAGGGTTCTCCTTTGCGCACCAAGGTGAGCGTCGAAACCATGGCGATGCGTTGCGCCCACAAATAATCTATGTCGGCCACACGAGAGAGTAGTTGCATACGTTCATCGTGCGGTTGCGTCAACAAGTATTCTCCTACGATGTAAGGCGCACTCAGGTCTACCAAGTCCCAATTATTGATGCGCGGGTAATGTTGCAGGTAAAATTGAACCATTTGCTCGCGCGCGGCTGCATTTTTAGTCTTTTTGAATTGTTCCACCCATATCAGTAATCCGCACAAGCGCACTTCGTGATACGGGTTTTGAAGGAGTTGGTCGACAATCTCCTGCGATGCATCCAAGTTCTCTTTCGCGACGCGGCGTACATTCGGCACGACGATGCCCAGAAAACGGTCGCCTTCGCCGTACTCGCCTTTGCCCGCCTTAAAAAAACGGGGAAAGAAGGCCTCTTTCTCTTTGTTCTGAAAAGAAATCAGCCGATTAACAATCTGTTGAGCGTCTCTCGTCATCATAACATGCCTTTATTCAGTTGTGCTAATGCCTTCCTGTAACGCGCTTGCAGTTCGATATACGTCGTACGCATGTCGTACAGCACCGAGATCTCGCCCAAATAATTAATCATGGATAGCTCGCCGCCATCCAAAGCCAGCCGCAGCAACTCGATCGTCTCGCTATCGCGCAATTCGCGCTCGTAACTTTGCAAAACACCGCGCAACGTTTCCGCTTCTTCCCACAATCGATCGACAGCCGCCGTTTCTGTTGTCACAGCCAACTCCCGTCGCGCACCGGCCGCCTGCCATTCCGCACGCGCACGCTTCACTTGGTGACGATTGGAGAAGAGCGGAATAGATATGCCTACGACTACTCCGTTGTACGGAGTACTTGGTTCGGTGTCGCGCTTAAATCCTATATCGAACTTAGGTAGTCCGTTGGTTTGCTGTACGCCGATAGCTTGCTTAGCTGCCGACTCGCGGTGCACAGCCGCCTGCACATCGGCACTACGCGCCAGCATCTCCGTTTTCCATGCTTCCCGATCAGTCGCAGGTAGCGATTCCTGCGGATATTCGGTGGCCTCGAAACTGATAGGTTCCCCGCCGTTCAGCTGACGAAGTTCGTTTAAACGCGATTGTATATCTTGCGCATTCAAATCGTAGGCGGTTTGCGTGTTCAGCAGCTCCAAACGGATCTTATTTACGTCGACTATGCCGACATCTCCCGCCTCTAATCGGTGGATGTATATATCCGAGAGTTG
>JAISIB010000124.1 GCA_031262265.1 Prevotellaceae bacterium | reverse complement strand
TGGCTTCAAACTCTTTGGCAACCTCGACGGGATCTTCCGCATAAGTGGTTTTTGCGGCATAATCACCTTGTGACAGTCGCACACATTTGCCGTCGATAATATCTATGGCAGGGATTAGTTGTATCATAGACTGAGAAAATTTTGCAAGATACGTTCGCCTACGCCTCCGCTCTTCTCGGGATGAAACTGCGTGGCATAGAAATTATCCCGATGCAGGGATGCGCTGAACGAGCAGATATAGTTGGTAACGGCTATGGTATATTCGCACGGCAAGGCATAATAACTATGCAAGTAATAGGCGAATTCGCCGTCTGTCAACTTGTCGAATAATTGACCGGTGGTATGTTCTAACGTATTCCAGCCTATGTGAGGCACTTTGTCCTCGTGTCTTTCGGGTACGAATCGCCGAACTTCTGTCGGGAAGATACCCAAACAGTCTACGTCTCCTTCTTCGGAGTGGCGACACATTAGTTGCAGCCCGATACAAATACCTAATACAGGTTGGCGTAAATCTTTGATGACCTTGTCCAGACCGCGTGCTGCCAAGTAACTCATTGTTGCCGATGCTTCGCCCTGTCCGGGCAAAACGACTTTGTCAGCTGTGCGTAAGATTGCCGGATCGTCGGTTATGATAGGTTCAATTCCTAACCGACGTAGTGCGTGGTCGACAGAAAACAGGTTGCCGGCGTTATATTGTATGATAGCTACTTGCATACTTCAAGTGAAGATAACGGTTTTGTTCTTGTAAGTCAATATTTTGCCTTCGATGTGTTTCTTGATAGCGCGTGAAAGTACGATTTTCTCCAAGTCTTTTCCCTTCATAACGAGATCTTCTACCGTATCTTTGTGAGAGATGCGTACGACGTCCTGTTCAATGATAGGACCTGCATCCAACGTGTCTGTCACGTAGTGGCTTGTGGCGCCGATAATCTTTACTCCCCGCGCATGCGCGGCATGATAGGGCTTAGCCCCCACGAAAGCGGGCAAGAAAGAGTGGTGAATATTGATAATGCGATTAGAATACTCAGCAATCATTTGCGGGGAAATGATTTGCATGTAGCGCGCCAGCACGATGAATGATATATTGTGTTCACGCAACAAATCCAACTCGCGCTGTTCTTGTATGAGTTTGTTCTCTTTGTTAATAGGGAAAACATGATACGGGATACGAAAGCGCGCCGCAGCATATTTCATGTCCGAGTGGTTGCTAATGATAAGTGGAATCTGGACGGGCAGTTCCCCCGCCGTAAAACGCGCCAGAATATCATACAAGCAGTGCGACATCTTTGAGACGAAGAGTGCCATGCGCGGTTTTATGTCAGAAAAGTACAGTTGGAACGTCATATCGTATGCGTTTGCCAGGCTTTCGGCGAAGCGTCTTTCTATTTCCTCCCGTGAGATCCGGAATTCTTCTATTCCCCATTCTACGCGAAGAAAAAGTATTTGTTCGGTCGGGTCTACGTAATGGTCGAGATAGACAATGTTTCCTCCATTGTCGGAAATAAATCGAGTCACGTCCGACAAAATGCCCCGTTGGTCGGGACAATAAAGCAACAGCTTGGCAGTCTTCATCGTAAGAATGTTCTAAATTTCTAACGGTTAGGGCGCAAAGGTAATGAAATATTGGGATAAACTCCAATCAGTCGCCAATCAGTAGTGCACGGTCGCGTTCAGCACCCGTTTTGGCCAAAGACTCGGGCACAAACTTCCAGTGATAAAGCGGTTGTGGGTTGATAATCTTTTTTTCGCGGATGTATTCGGCAATGTAATAACGCATGTCTTTCTCAGTAGCTGCGAGAATACGAGACGGAAGGTTTTGGACAGAAATACCGGCACCGGCAGTCAGCACACTGGCTCCGCCGCTACCCTGATAAGAGTTGACGGCTACTTTATACGTGCGGTTGGGATCGAACGGCGTGCCGTCGGCCATACTCAGAATATTCACGCGATTAATAATAGGCTTGGTGACGTCTACCGTATAGCGGATACCGGCCGCCGAGTCAAAGGCGTACGGTGGATTCTGGAATTGGAAATGTCCGTCGTCCGTTTCGAGTAGCAGCAAATGGTCGCCCGGTTTTTCCATGCGGTTTACCCAAATCGCATAGCAGAACTCTAACGCATAACGAATCTCGTGTCCGGTCATTTCCATCGTGTAGAGCATATTTTCATAAGGGTATAGCTTGAAAAGATCGCGCGTGTATAACGTTCCTTGGTCAATGCTCGCATCGATTGACAAGGGAGCTACCAAAGAAATCTCTGCATTGGTCAGTCCGAGCTGTACTTGATGGATAAAGTCAACGAATGTGGATGGGCCGAACAAACCATCTTCCGCTTTCATAGTTTCTGCTACTTCGCCGATCGGTTGATCTACGTATTGTTCAATAGCTTTGTACTGAGAAGCGAAGTCCTTCATATAATCTTCGTCGACGGGAATCGTAGAAATATCCACCAATTTGGCGTCAATGTGTTTCTCGGTGATTTTTCCCCGTTCCTTGCGCACCGTAATCGTAACGTCGCTGATATAATTGGCGTTGTTTGCCGGATCTATCAGCCAGATAGAATCTCCGGATACGTTGTCTACCTTCTCACTGTAAGGAATATGGTCATGGCCGCAGAGAATTAGATCAAAACCATCGAAGTTTTGTGCCATATCCATACCGACGTTTTCTTTGTAGCTAATCATTTCCGAGTCGAACACACCCGAATGGAACAATCCGATAATGAAATCCGGCTGCTCTTGCTCTTTCAGTTGCGGCAACAAACGCCGGCAGACTACGTCTATATCTTCAAAATACATTCCCGACCATAGTTGTTTGGGCAACCAAGCCGGTATGGCCGGTGTAATCATGCCGACGATGGCTATCTTCACTCCGTCCTTTATAAAAGTGGCATAGGCAGGCAAATAACTTACTTGGCTGTTGTCGTCACAAATGGCATTGCCGCCCAAGATCGGGATGCCGCTTTCGGCAATCCACCGGTCATATACGCTATGTCCGGTCTCTAAGTCGTGGTTGCCTATGGTAACGAGGTCGTAGTCTAAATAATCGAGAATTTGGGAGCAGAGATGTCTGCTGGTGGTATCTATGTAGTTATAGTAATAAGCACTGGGTTGTCCTTGCAACAAGTCTCCGCCGTCTACCAACAAGACATTGTCGTATTTTGCACGTTGTTCCTTCATAAACGTACTGACGCGCGCCATTCCGCCACTCATCGGTTCGTTGTTGATAAAGTCAAATGGGAAAAAGTTGCCGTGAATGTCGGTCGTATGAAAGAGTTTTATGACGACATCTTCATTTTGTTGGCAACCCCAGCCGGTACAAACGAACGCCAATAGAAGCGCATATTTGAATAATCTAATCATTTCCTTGTATAAAGTGCCTGCAAAGTTATAATATTCCCGTGAGTTTATGTTTTATCTAAGCCGGAAATTTTAATAGCAAAGCCAGAAAATTGACTAACAAAGCCGGAAAAATACATAAATAACGCTAAAATTTCCAGCGCGCTTGAAGTTGCAGGTCTTGTTTGGTACGTCCTTCGATTTTGTCGGTGCTCGATCCGATGGCGTCACGATCAAAATACAGCGTGTGACCGAACTTCATCGTTAGCGTCACTTTATCCGAGTAATTCCATCGAGCGTATGCCCATGAGCGTAGCCCGTTGCCATAATGAGACAGTGAGTTGTAGGTATATAATAATCCACGCTCGAACGTGTAGACGCGAGTATCGTAGTTGTCTGTGCGAAAATATCCCGATTGTAGTTGGATTTGGACAGGAAATGCGTCGGAAGCGTAGGCAATGGCTTGGCCGGCTTGAAATCCGTGGTAGGGCGTCACGCCTGCAATATGTACCTGTGTGTAATCCAACGTAGTGCGCAACGTGACCGACCGCGTTGCTTGCACGGTGAGCCGGTAGCGAGCATTCTGATGCCTAATAGAGCGTACGGACTTTTGTTTGCTTTCGGTGTAGTTCTTTTCTTTTTGTTCCATCCGAAAGCGTAGCCACATGTTCCATCGTCGATGGGGAGCGTACGTGGCTTTGATAGTGATTTCCGTGCCTTTCGACGGACGGTCGATTTGGTACTTCAACCAAGGAAATCGGAAGAAATCTGCGGAGGCGAAGAACTTCCAATGACGAATCGGAGAGCATTCTGCCGCAAAATACCAGCCGTTTTCATTTTGCACGTATCCTCCTTCTGAAAACGAACGGGCAAACCATGCCCAATAGTCGTGGCTGTACGAGCGATAGGTGCATTGTAATCGGTAGTCGTCGGACGGTTGAAAAGACAAGGTATGCAGCGTGGCGAATCCGTACTTTCCCCATGCCGACTCGCCTGATAGTTCCAATCGGTGCAGACGGTAGCGATAGTCGGTACCTATGTTGTGGAAATAGTTGCCTTGTAGATTGTACCGAGCATATTCTCGCAACGACGGCACGTACGGGCGATCGAAAAAGTAATACAGTCCGCTGACGCCGATTGTTAGTTGTCGCCGCCAAGTTAGGGAGGCATTGACGCCGGCGGCTTGCAACCGTGCCGTTTTGCGCCGTTCGGCTTCCGTTTGCGTACGGTGCAGTCCGGTTTTCTGTATGGACGTAATCTTTTCAGGGGTACTAATGGCATCCAGTCGACGGTTGGAATAAAAAGCGGTAAGCGTGATATGTTTCCATGCGACGGCTGCGGCTACACCGCTAAGGTAGTTGTATTCATCGGTAGAGGCATGTTTGCGAATCGTATTCGGCTTATGTCGAGAAGCACTCAGCGAAGTACCTTTTCCCATCAGAAAATCCTGACTAATGACCAACCCGTGTCCCCAATTGATGCGGTAATCTCCGATGGCTAACGTTTGTAAAATACCGGTGTCCTTGATAACGGCATAGAATGCATACGAATCGTAGCCTGTACGATTATGTAATGCGCCCCATGGCTCGCCGGCGTCTTTTTCGGCAGTCACTCCCGTTTCTAAGCGGTCGGTATGAAAACGATAGCGAAGAGATTGATAAATCGGAGTGCCGGTATAAACGGTGTTGTATCCGTTCCGCCGGTAAAACGGAATGTCTAAACGAGCAACCGTTTCGTGTCTTCCGTGGGCGAATAGCTTTTTCCGACCGCGTTCGACGGGACGTACACAAACGAACGGGCGGATGCGATCGATAGTCTGTGTATCCATATCTTTTATTAATAGTAGTTCATGTAGGGTTTTCAGTTCGCCGTTACGCTCAATGTAGGAGAGAATCTGGTCTGCGAGGGTTTCCGAGAAAAGCAAACGCTGCAACACATCGCGAGATGCCGTGTTAATGTTCAAAGGATGTGCTTGCCATTCGGTTAAATCCTCTATCAGTGCATTTAGGTCGTTTGACTCTTCTTCGGCCAATTGTTCGATGAGTTCTTCCCATTCGGTCATGGTGGTTTGTGGTTGCTGTGAATTTAGTCGGGCTACGATTGTCAGCAAAAGCAATAGAAATAAGTGGCGTACCTTCATTGTCGGTTGGTTTTAAGGTGGCGAAAATATGGTTTTTCTTTGGTTCTTTGATACTTCCTACTGAAAAGATGTTACCTTTGCCCGCAGTTTACGCTAAAGAATGGATAATTCTGTGTTTTTGATTGATGTGGATGCCATTTTGCAGGCAAAAGTACCGCGTCATTATAAATATATTCCAAAAGCCCTGATTTCGTATTTGAAGAACATCGTACATCAGGACGAGATTAACGTGTTCCTTACCGAAGCCAAAGATGTTCCTGCCGGTGTACCTTTCTTGGAAGCTACGATGCAATTCTTGGATACTCATGTCATCGTTAAAGGATTGGACAATCTCCCGACCGATCGACTTTACACTTTCGTTTCCAATCATCCGTTGGGCGGACAAGACGGCGTGGCGTTGGGATATATCATCGGGAAGTATTTCGACGGCAAAGTGAAGTACTTAGTAAATGATTTGCTGATGAACGTACGTCAGCTCGCGCCGTTGTTTATCCCGATAAATAAGACAGGTAAGCAGGCGAGAGATTTCCCCGCAATGGTAGATGCCGGCTTCCGCTCCGATAATCAACTGATTATGTTTCCGGCCGGACTATGTTCGCGCCGTCATCCTACCGGCGAAATTGCGGATCTGGCGTGGTCGAAGACTTTTGTAATGAAGAGCGTGCAAACCCGACGCGACGTCGTGCCGATTTTCTTCGAGGGACGCAACTCGGATTTCTTCTATCGGTTGGCCAATTGGTGTAAACGGTTACGTATTAAAGTAAATATTGCTATGCTCTACCTACCGAATGAGATGTTTAAGAATCGCCATAAGACATTTACCGTGACCTTTGGGAAACCTATCCCTTGGGAGACGTTCGATAGCTCGAAAACTCCGATGGAATGGGCGCAATATGTGCGGAATGAAGTATATAAGCTAAATGACAACAAATAAAATAGCGACAATGGAATCAATCATCGAACCGGTAAGCAAAGAAATACTCAAAGCGGAGTTAACAGAAGACAAACGCTTGCGCATGACGAATAAGAGTCACAATCACATTTATATTATTACCTATCATGATTCCCCGAACGTCATGCGCGAAATCGGACGGTTGCGGGAAATAGCTTTCCGTGCAGCAGGCGGCGGCACAGGCTACTCGTTGGATATTGACGAATACGACACGATGGCGAATCCATACAAACAACTAATCGTTTGGAATCCGGAAGCAGAAGCAATCTTAGGCGGATACCGTTATATATTAGGAACGTATGTTGATTTCGACGCACAAGGGCATCCTGTGTTGGCCACGGCGCACATGTTTTCCTTTTCCGAGCGATTTATCCGTGATTATTTGCCTGTTACCATCGAATTGGGGCGTTCGTTTGTGACACTCGAATACCAAGGAACGCGTGCGGGGTCGAAAGGACTTTTTGCATTGGATAATCTATGGGACGGCTTGGGTGCGCTCACTGTTATTATGCCGTCCGTTAAATATTTCTTTGGGAAGGTTACCATGTATCCCTGTTTCCCGACGCAAGGCCGCGACATGATTCTCTATTTTCTAAAAAAACATTTTGCCGACAAAGAAGATTTATTGCACCCGTTACGGCCGCTACGGATAGAATCCGACGAGAATGAGTTGGCGGCATTGTTTTGCAAAGAATCTTTCTTGGAGGATTATCGTTTGCTGAATGCTGAAATTCGTAAACTCGGCTACAATATTCCACCGCTTATCAATGCGTATATGGGGCTTAGTCCGACGATGCGCATGTTCGGTACGGCTATAAACTACGGCTTCGGCGACGTGGAAGAGACCGGTATTCTTATTGCGGTGGACGAAATTCTTGAACAGAAGCGTATGCGGCACATAGAATCTTTTGTCAAGAACGAATCGTTCGTCGTTACTTCGGGTGCCAACCGCATTATTTCGAAACAATAGTATATTTCATTCGGAGCATCGCCCAACGATTTTTCTCCGTATGGTAAGAATAGGATAGACCTAAGGTTTCGGCCGTTTGGCGAAGCAGCGGAATGTCTTCCGTATAGAATCCGCTAAGGAATAAATCGGCATCGGGTTTCATAGCAGCTACATAGAGCGGTAAATCTCGTATTAAAATATTTCGATTGATATTGGCGATAATTATATCAAACGGTGTATGTTCGCGTAAAGACATAGCATCTCCTAATAAAACCTCTATGTCGGTAAATCCATTAAGGGCGATATTTTCATAAGAATTGTTCACGCACCACGTATCAATATCAATGGCTGTCACCGGTGAGGCTCCGCGCATACGTGCCAAGATGGCGAGGATAGATGTGCCGCACCCCATGTCAAGTACCGCCTTTCCTGTTAAATCGGCATTCAGAAGTTCGCTAATTATTAAGCCGGTAGTTTCGTGATGTCCGGTTCCGAAAGCCATTTGCGGGTTAATTTTGATATTATACTCCATAGTAGGCACATCAATATGGAAGCTGCTGTGAACAATACACCGTCCATCAATAACAATCGGACTGAAAAAATGCTTCTCCCATTCCTCGTTCCAATCTTTATCTTCGGCTTCCGTATAACTATAAGTGACGGACGCCTCAGAGATTGGGAAGTATTGTAGCGTTTCGTCCAGCGTGGTAGCATCGAAAGCCGTTGCAGGAATGTACGCCTTGATGCCGCCTTCATTTTCCACGAAGCTCTCAAAACCGGCATCCGCCAACACGGCAGAGAGTACGTCGTTTACCGTCTCGGTGCAAGGGTTGGTTAAAAAAGTAAATTCGAGGTATTTCATGCTGACGGTATTTCTTCTATGGGCAAGTGCTCTATTTCATGGAGCCACGCATCTGCTTGCGCATCACTCGGCATTCGCCAATCTCCGCGCGGGCTAAGTGCCACGCTGCCTACTTTCGGTCCATCCGGCAAGCACGAACGTTTGAACTGTTGACTAAAAAAGCGTCGAAAAAACGTATATAACCAATGTTTAATCGTTTGTGCATCATATACGGAAACGAAAGCGCGTTGCGCCATAAAGAATAGTTTTGCCGGCCGCGTGCCGAAACGCAAGAAGTAATAGAGAAAAAAGTCATGCAATTCGTACGGGCCTACCAAATCCTCGGTCTTCTGTGCAATATTCCCCTGCTCGTCTGCCGGAATCAGTTCGGGGCTGATCGGGGTAGCTATGATATCCGATAGCGTGGCTTTCGTGTCTGTATCTACTCTATGGTCGGCGACCCATTGCACCAAGTGGCGTACGAGCGTCTTCGGGATGCTGACGTTGACGCCGTACATGGACATGTGATCTCCGTTGTATGTTGCCCAACCTAACGCCAATTCGGATAAATCTCCTGTGCCTACTACCAACCCGCCGGTTTGATTGGCTACGTCCATTAGTATTTGAGTTCGTTCACGTGCTTGGCTGTTTTCGTAGGTTACGTCATGAACGGTCGCATCGTGTCCGATGTCTTTAAAATGTTGTTCGCAAGCCGGACGAATATCGATTTCCCGCATCGTAACGCCTAACGTTTTCATGAGCGCAACGGCGTTATGGTGCGTACGTTTGGTCGTTCCGAATCCCGGCATCGTAAGTGCCAGTACGCGCCGCCGTTCCCAATTCAACCAATCGCAAGCTTTGACACAAACCAATAGGGCAAGCGTAGAATCCAACCCGCCGGACACGCCGATGACCAATGTTTTCGCTTGCGTGTGTAGCAGACGTTTGGCAAGTCCCGTAATCTGAATGGAGAAAATCTCTTCACAACGTGCGTCCAACTCCGCGCCGGTGGGGACAAAAGGATGAGGTGGAAAAATGCGGCTTATAACAAATGGTTCCGATTGATATTCGCTGTCCAAACAACGTGCTTGGGCGAGATTCCAATGCGTGGCGCAAGCAGAGAAAGTCTTGTTGACACGTCGCTCGGCGCGTAAGCGTTGCACGTCTATGTCTGCGCTGACGAGTTGTGCTTCTCGTTGAAATCGTTTCCCCTCTGCCAGTAACGTACCGTTTTCATAGATGAACGCGCGTCCGGCAAAAACCAAATCAGTGGTTGATTCACCAAAACCGCATCCGGCATAGACGTAACCACAAATGCCGGCCGCCGAATTTTGGGCGATGAGCGTTTGCACGTAGGCGTGCTTGCTGATAGATTCGTTGCTGGCCGACAAATTAAAAACGATGTCTGCTCCCTGCAATGCTCGGGTCGCTCCCGGAGTGACGGGTGCCCACGCATCTTCACACAGTTCAATGCCAAACTGCATGTCTCCGGCTTTGAACAGCAGCTCTGTGCCGATAGGTATTCGATTACCTAACAAGTTAATATGCGTGATTTCGCCCAGCGTATCGTCGGATACGAACCAACGTTGCTCGTAAAATTCTTTATAATTGGAAAGATATGTTTTCGGGACAATTCCTAACGTTCGTCCGGCATAGCATACTACTGCCGTATTCAATAATCTTGCTCCGACGGCAATCGGTAGTCCGACAATACTGATTACATTTAAATCCTGCGTATCTATAAGGAATCGCAGTAGAGCTTCTTCCGCCTCTTGGAGTAACAGATCCTGTCCGAATAAATCTCCGCACGTATATCCGGTAAGACACAATTCGGGGAAAGCGACCACTTGTATCCGCTGTTCGGCGGCTTGGCGCACCAACTCTACCAAATATTTTTGGTTTTGCGCCGGATTGGCTACGGCTACATTCGGAATAGCCGCTCCGATTTTGACAAATCCGTAGTTCATACTTTAAACTTTGAAGTACAAAAGTAGAAATTAAAATCCGATTTCTTACCTTTGTGCTTATTAACCCTAAAAATACAGGAGAATATCGTATGAAAAAGCTATTAGTATTAACACTTTTAATCTGCGTTGCTATGGTTACTCAGGCTGCCGAACCGGTGATTAAACTACAAAAGCCGAACATGAATCGCTCGGGTTCTGTGATGAAAGCGTTTGCCGAACGTCAATCCACGCGTGAATTTGCGACCAAACCCCTCACTATTGCCGATTTGTCCGATTTACTTTGGGCAGCATACGGCGTAAATCGTGCCGACGGACGCCGCACTGCTCCGTCCGCCATGAATCGTCAAGACGTTTCGCTGTATGTGGTTCTACCGCAGGGCGTTTATCTGTACGACGCCCCGAAAGAACAGTTGACATTGGTAGTCGAAGGGGACCACCGCGCCTTATTGGGAGCAGGACAAGACTTTATGAATACCGCACCTCTGGCGTTACTTTTGATTACAGACTTGGCTAAATTGGGCGACCCCAAGAATGAACGAACGTTCGCTATGGGTGCTGCCGACGTCGGTATCGTTTCGCAAAATATCTCCCTATTCTGCGCCGCAGCACATTTGGCAACCGTACCACGAGCTATGATGGATACGGCAAAATTGAAGACATTGCTGAAACTGACCGATGCGCAACAGCCGATACTAAACCATCCGGTGGGATATTTCAAGTAAGAAAGCTTGCAAAGCTCGTGCCCGATGACTGATATGGTTCTTCGTGGCGGCGTCCATCTCCGCAAACGTGAGATTATATCCGTCGGGAATGAAAATAGAATCATAGCCGAACCCCGCTTCCCCGCGGGGTTCTTTTGTTATCACTCCTCGAACGATTCCTTCAAAGAAAGCCGGTTGTCCGTCCGTAGGGATATAGGCAATCACCGTACGGAATTGTGCCCTACGGTCGGTCGCGCCTTGCATTCGTTGCAATACCTTTCGGATGTTAGCCGCCGAGTCGTGATTTTCGCCGGCATAGCGTGCCGAGTAGACGCCCGGTGCTCCGCCCAACGCCTCTATCTCCAATCCCGTATCGTCGGCGAAAACGGGCAAGCCGGTGCGCTGAAATACATATTCGGCTTTCAACAGGGCATTACCGTGTAAGGTATTCGCCGTTTCGGGTATCTCGGCGTCACATTCAACGTCAGTTAGGCTGCGCAGCGTAGCGACGTCTTTCAAGATCTCCGCCGCTTCGGTCAACTTGTGCGTATTGTTCGTCGCAAAAGCGAGTTCGATAGACATATATGAAAGTTTGATAATTTATTTTCCTCGTAAGAAAAAAGAATATCATACGAGGAAAAAGACGTACAAAGGTATGAAAATCTTCGCTCAAACCGTATGGTTTATGCAACGAATGATTACCTTTGCTCCCAATCAAACGTATTATCAACCATCAAACTATAAAATAATGGAAACAATGGACAGATACATTACCGTCGCCTACAAGATGTACGCCATCAACGCGGACGGTACGCGCGAAATGTTGGAAGAAGCAACTGCGGAGCATCCTTTTCAATTTATCTCCGGATACGGTACCGTATTGGACGCTTTTGAACAATCCGTCGCAGCCAAGGCGAAAGGCGAGACGTTTGCGGTGGAAATTCCTTGCGCCGAGGCTTACGGAGAATTTGATCATAATCATATTCTTGACCTTTCCATCGATATTTTCAAGGCTGACGGCCATTTGGACAGAGAACGTATAGCACCCAACAAAGCCGTTCAACTGAACACGGCAGACGGACGTGTGGTGAATGCGCTGATTGAAGCTGTCGACGAAGCCGGCGGTATTGTTACCGTCAATCTTAACCATCCATTAGCGGGGCGGAACATTGCTTTTGAAGGTATGATTACGGAAAATCGTCCTGCGACCGCCGATGAAGTGCAGGGGCTTATGAATCTAATGAACCATCATGGATGCGATTGTTGCGGAGGTTGTCATAGCGACTGCGGCAGCGGATGTGCGGACGAAGGATGTGGTTGTAGCGGCGGTTGTCACTAATCCAAACACAAACCTATGCGTAAATATGTATTCATTTGCTGGTTAGCTATTGCTTTCGCGAATGTATGCGCCAGCGAGACAGATTCGATTTTGCAGGTGTTGTTCGTGGAGATGAACTACAAAGAGTTGTATACGAACCAGCGGGAAGAACGTATCCGGCAACTTGAAAGCATGCTCAACGTTCATAGTATTACGGCGGAACAACGTTATCATATTTATGATGATTTGGCGCACGCATATAATACTTTCCAAATGGATTCCACGCTGCACTACTTGGATTTGAACAAGGAGATTGCCGAATTTTTGGGTGATATGGAATTGTTGTATCATACTAAAATTCAATTAGCATCCGCCTATTGGTTGAAAGGGAGAACGCTGGAAGCCGAAAAAGAGCTGGATAGTATCAATCGCGAGTTGCTCACGACGATGCCGAAGCAACTACTGATGGATTATTACGATGCCT
>JAISIB010000108.1 GCA_031262265.1 Prevotellaceae bacterium | reverse complement strand
CTTAACTATCTGGTAATCATTGTAAACACGGGGTTCGGGTGTTGCTAAAAATAATTTTTCCTAAGGACATATAAGGGGTTGTGTGTATTAATTAGACCGGATTCCCGTCTAACTAATACACACAACCCTCTCATGGGGTTTCCGTGTGTGACGTGTACGTATATACGCGTGCGCGTAGTTCACCCGTATGTGCTTCTATCTTCGTTGGCCGTCGTCCGTGTCGAGCCGCTCATTTTCTCGATGGAATGGGGTATTTTCGATGATAATTCAAGAAAAACTATAATGAAATTCGGGGAAAATTTCGTATCTTTGTGTCATGAGAAACGAGTACAAACATGCTGTTGCGCCTGATGAACAAAGTACATTTGATCGTTGAACAACTATACGAAGTATGAGAAAAATGGTAGAACTACTTGTAATCCACGAAGATATGCTTATATTTGCACAAAATAACTATCACAATCTAATAATCGAAAAATCATGTTTTGTAAGAATTGCGGAGCCGAAATCTCCGAGAATGCAGTAATCTGCCTCAAGTGCGGGGCAAGTACTACCGAAAAACCGGCCACTGCTGCCAGTCAACCACCTAAGAGTTATTTGGCATGGTCTATCTTGACAACCATCTTTTGTTGTCTGCCGTTCGGCATCGTAGGCATTGTAAATGCGAGTCGAGTGGAATCTCGTTTTTATGCAGGAGATATGGAAGGGGCACAGCGGGCTTCCGACAATGCACGCCGCTGGACATGGATTGCCTTTGCCGTAGGACTCGGATGGATGTTCATCTATATGCTTATATATATTGTCTGGGGAGTTGCTCTATTCGGTAGTGCACTCGGGTGGTAATGCATAGACAACGAATCGTTTACGGGTGTATCATCGTTCTCGGTCTTTGTCTATTGGTCGGCTTGTACGCCAGCTACGATCCCATGCGGCATACTTGGTTTCCGAAATGTCCGTTCAAGTCGTTGACTGGCTACGACTGTCCGGGTTGCGGGTCGCAACGAGCGATACATCATCTGTTGAACGGACATCTTGTTGATGCCTTTCGTTCGAACGCACTCATGGTCTTGGCCATCCCTTACGTGTTGCTTGCTTTAGTCTTCGAGTTTATAAAAAAACCGAGCGAACTCTTGTTGGTATGGCGTAAGCGGCTCTACGGGCAGCACGCGATCGCTATCCTACTGGTAGTCATTCTTATGTTTTGGCTGCTACGTAACATGGGATGAAAGAATAGTCGGACGATTCTTGTTGACAAAAGTATACAAGAAGATTTTCGTTATCCATAAAATATATAGGACTCTTTCCTCTCTCAAAACAGCTTGTCGGGATATTCTCCGGCGGCTATCAACTCGTGAATCTTGGCGACTACGCCCGGACGATCGGCGGCATAGGTGACGCCAAACCACTTGGAAGTCGTGTCGAGAACCTTCACGCGGGCGGTTCCGTCGGTGATGAGCTTGTTGACCATCAGCGGGATATAAAACTCGGCCTTCAAATTGGTTTGGTTGTCGCGGAGGAAATCGGCAAAGTAGCTGTCCGAATAGTCGAAGTACTCGGGCGTGAATCCCCACATGTTCATGGATACGGGCGTATTCTCTTCCAACACGACGGTGGTATCCGTTTCGTCCTTGAAGACGATTTCTCCGTTGATACGTTCGATAGCCGTACGTTCGACGACGGTCGTCAAATAGCCGTCGGCGTTGGTCTCACAGACGCCGCGAGCCACGCTACCGCTTTCGCTCAGCGTGTTGCCGACACGGAACCCTACCATACAGTAATCGTTGTGTTTACCTTCCATGTCGGCCAAGTATTTGCCGAGCACGGCGAAGCTGTCACGCCCGTAGAAATCATCGGCGTTGATGGCCGCAAACGGTTCGTGAATGGCGGTGGCTCCCATCATCAGGGCATGGTTGGTTCCCCACGGTTTGGCGCGTCCTTCGGGTACGGAAAATCCGACCGGCAGTTTATCCAACGATTGGAAAACGACCTCGACGGGAATGTGGTTTGCGTATTTGCTTACTATCTTCTCCCGAAAGTCTTGTTCAAAATCTTTGCGAATGACGAACACCACTTTGCCGAATCCGGCACGTATGGCGTCGAAGATGGAATAATCCATGATAGTTTCACCGTTGGGACCCAGTCCGTCCAGTTGTTTCATGCCTCCGTAGCGGCTTCCCATGCCGGCGGCGAGGATTAGTAGAGTCGGTTTCATTGTTTTTACGATGGTTATGATTGAAAATTATGGTTGAATGAGCGCATGTCGGCACCCGAAGGATTCTGGAAGACTTGCAAGTCGAAATACGGCACGACGGCTATCACATGATCAAATACGTCGGCCATGATGCTCTCATAGTCTTCCCACACGGTGGTACTGGTGAAGAAATACAATTCCAACGGCAAGCCGAGTTCGGTCGGTTGCAGTTGTCTCACCATGCAAGTCATCGTGTGGTTGACCAACGGATGTTTCATCAGATAATTGGACAGGTAGGCACGCAGCACGCCCAAGTTGGTCTGATGCCGCCCGTTGACGAGTACCGTCTCGTCGATGGAGTGCGATTGATTGTAAGTCTTTACCTCTTGCTCCTTACCGTCGAGATAGGCAGAAAGGAGGTGTACTCTTTTGTAGCGTTCCAACATCTCGGACGTACAGAACTTTACGCTCTGCATATCCAGATAGACCGAACGCTTGACGCGCCGCCCGCCCGATTCGCTCATGCCGCGCCAATTCTGGAACGACTCGCGCATCAACGTGGTCGGCGGTAGCGTCAGAATCGTGTTGTCGAAGTTTTGTACCTTTACGGCGTTCAGCCCGATTTCAATGACGGTACCGTCTACGCCGTATTTGTTCATCGTAATCCAGTCGCCCACGCGTAGCATCTTGTTCAACGAAAGCTGAAAGCCTGATACGAATCCCAGTATCGTGTCTTGGAATACCAACATCAGTACGGCCGCCGCCGCTCCCAAGCCGGTCAGTAGCGCGATAGGACTTTCCTGTACCAAAATGCTAATGGCAATGATGACGGCTACCAGATAGATAAGCAGCTGCACGGTTTGTATGATTCCCTTGATGGGATGCATCTGATAGACGTCTCTTTTCTGGTAAATATTGTCTATACCGTTCAGCATGCCGGCCAGTGCATGCGAGATCATCAAAACGATGATAACGAGACATAAGTGCTGCAAGAATGCATGTATGCTGCTCAGCGATTGCCGATCGGCCTCGCTGATGGCGTCTATGTCAAGTCCTATGAAAGCGATAGGCAGGCAGACGTATATGAGTATAGGCGTGGCCAATGCCAACACCCGTCGGGTGACGGACGGCGCAAAGATGACGTCGTCCCATTCGGCTTTACTCTTTCTGGTCAGGCGAGTGATCAGTTTACTGCCCAATTCTACCACCGGTCTGCCGATGCAAACGGCCGCAATCGTTATCAAGATGATTGCTACCAGTACGCCTAAGAAATTGGCTGCATCGACACTCATACCCATGTGCATCAGCCAATGATGTATGTTCAAGTCAAGTAATACGGTTATCATATATTGGTCTTTTAATCATCTCTTCTGTTGTTCCGTGGCGAATCGTTGCAAGTCGCGGCGTAGCCATTGGTAGTGGAACAATTCTTTGTAACCGACGGTGCGGCGCAGCACTTGTCCGACCCCTTCCATCGTGTGTTGGTAGGCGACCAGTTCGTTGTGATACTGGGTATGGTGCTCGGCCAATTGCTTGATCTGGTCTTCGCGCTCGCGACGTAACACGGTGCACACCGGTACCAACATTTTCATGACGACGTTGTCTTGCAGGTGATGTCCTTGTATGTACAAGTACGTCGTATCCGGTTTCAACCCCAAAGCTTCTAATTCTTTTCCCAAAGCCTCTACGTTATTTTTCTCCCTCAGATATTTTCGTTCCAAATCGGCCAATGAGTGATTGACACGGCGGCGAACGTCTTCGATGGCAGCGTCCGGATCGTGCAAGTTGATATGGCGGATACGGGTAATATCGTTGAACCTACACATGGGGAACGTATCGGTATCGTGACGGCGATAGAAGTAAATCATCCAGAGGAATAGCGGATATACGGCTTCCGAGTACATAGTCATCAACTGCTCGAAATCAACCAGATGCTTGTCGTTGAGCGTAGCCTCTACGCAGACGTTGTGCAGGTTGCCGGCGTAGCAGCGATAGTTCTCAATAGCGTAGGAATAGGTCTGGAATACGTAGTTATTCTCGTTAAGTTTGCGCGACGTGGCCGTAGAACCTTGTAGCAAGAAATCCAGATCGCTGTCTACGCAGGCTATCAGGCTACGTCCCAATTCGTTTGGATTTAGCGTATTGAGTAGCACAGACTTCTTTCCCTTTGTCAACGTGCGTGCCGACGGTAGCATCAGTTGGAAATAGAACTCGTCCGTTTCAAATTCATCCAAAATCGGTTTCCAGAAGGCGATGTCATCGTAGCTTTCCACGTAGGCCACGATGCGCCGCTTACGTCGTTGGGGCAACATACGGTGTGCGGCATCCAAATAACCGGAAGTGATATTTTCGCTCAGTCGTTGTGCCATACTACGCTGTCTCGGTTACAATATCGCCGACTTCGGTGACGGCATCCAACCACCCTTCCATGACAACTGCCGGCGAATGGGTAGAGAGAATGACTTGTTGAAGAGGGTTCAGCGTGCGTATCAGCGAGATCAGCCTTTGTTGCCATTCGATATGAAGGGAAGCTTCCGGTTCGTCCATGAGCAAGACGGACGGCTCTCCGTTGCGTGCCAACACCGTCAACAAGATGAATAGCATTTGTCTCTCGCCGGACGAGAGCTGGACAGCCGATAAGTGTATTCCGTATTGGTCGAACGCCATGGCGTTGTCGGTTCGGTCGATCTTCTTTCGGGTCGAATGAAACAGTTCGTCAACGATGTCGAAAAACGTATTCCTCGTGTCACTCATCGTACGTGGAAGCACTTGTTCGGCCAATTCGGTCAACCGTGCGCTGTTTGCTTGTCCGTTTCGGATTACGTCGAACGCAATCGTATCGGCGTCTGTCTGGTCAAAGGCGACGCGTACGCCTTTCGGTCGGTCGGCCGCGCCGCTTTCCAAGTAGCGGATAACCAGATTCAAGATAGTAGTTTTGCCTACGCCATTGATTCCGGCCAAGATGTTTACGTCCGGATATAACGGCCAACGGACATCGTATCGTCCCCACAGGCCGTCAATCTCTATTTGCGCGATGTAGTTTGCTTGTGCCATGTTGCAATTCCTTATAATACGTGTCTAACAACTGTCTGGCAGCTACGAATGAGGTTATCTCGGCGCGCAGTACCCGTTCTTCTTGTGCTTCGAGCATTTGGGCGATGAGCGGGTTGTGATAGAAACTGTCTCGCAGCTGTTCGTTAATACTTTCGTACATCCAGTATTTGCTCTGCTCGTTGCGGCGATAGCGGAAGTATCCGTTCTGTCGGACGAACGCAAAATATTCATCAATCATATCGAAAATGGCTGCTACGCCGATGTTGTAGAAGCCCGAATAAGTCATCACGCGCGGCGTCCAACCGGACTCGGGAGGCGGAAATAGATGCAGCGCACTACGAAATTGCGTGGCCGCGAGCTGAGCGCGTTCCACGTTGTCGCCGTCGGCTTTGTTTATCACGATGGCGTCGGCCATTTCCATAATGCCTCGCTTGATACCTTGCAGTTCGTCGCCCGTACCGGCCAGTTGAATCAGCAGAAAGAAATCGACCATCGAATGTACGGCGGTTTCGCTCTGCCCCACGCCGACAGTCTCTACGAATATTTTATCGAATCCGGCCGCTTCGCATAGGATGATCGTCTCGCGCGTCTTACGGGCTACGCCACCCAACGAGCCTGCCGACGGACTGGGACGGATAAACGAACTGGGATGGACGGAAAGTTTTTCCATACGTGTCTTGTCGCCCAGAATGCTTCCCTTGCTCCGTTCGCTGCTCGGGTCTATCGCCAACACGGCCAACTTACCTCCCTGTTGCAACACGTGCAGTCCGAAGACGTCTATCGAGGTGCTTTTGCCTGCTCCCGGTACGCCGCTGATACCGATGCGCACGGAGTTGCCGGCGTAGGGCAAGCATTTCTCAATGACCTCCTGCGCAATAGCCTGATGCTCCGGCCGCACGCTCTCCACCAAAGTGACCGCTTGACTCAATACGGTGATATTGCCCTTGCGGATACCTTCCACGTAGTCGGACACGGTCAGTGTCGGACGGTGGCGGCGTTTGACAAGATACGGACTGACGGAAGTTGGTTGTTCTATGCCGGCGTTGACCGTCAGGCCTTTATATGCTTCACTATTTTCGGGATGATTCATCATCGTTCGTGCGGATGTTGATAGTAACTTTGGGATGCTGCGGATCGTCGGTAATCAAGAGGATACGCAGAGGCATTTGCCGACGAATATGGCGTTTGTCCAATTTGACGCGCAAGCGCGTGCTCTCACCCGGGTTCACGACCGTTTTACGCAGGCTCACTTCGACGGCCGGATTGAATACTTGTAGTTTCGCAATCGTCAACGGTGAGGCACCCGTGTTGCGTATCGTTATATTGTGCGACGCTTTATTTTTCTTTGCCAAGGTCGCGCGCAGGTCGACTTCCGTCTCCGAGAGTTGAATCGTCGGCGGATTATCGTTTTTCAGCATGGATGCATCGGGTAGCAATACGGCCGACAGCGGAATCTCGTTGTCGTCTCCCACCTTGTCACCTTCAAAGCGCGACAGATAGACCGTCTCTTGCATCAAACCCAAATCATCCAATCGTTCGCTCTGCAACGTTAGCTTGATGATTCCTTGTTCGCCGGCCTGCAATACGGCGGGAATAGCCGTTTGCTGTATATACGAAGGCAAATGCATGAGCACCGGTTCATACGCTGCGCCCGACTGGTTGGCTACGCCTATCGTAACTTCGGGATGCTCATCCCTGTGTGCATCGGGGAACTCAATCGCATTGGCCGTCAGCCGTACGCGACCGAACTCGAACGGATGTGTGCGGGCAAAGTCGGTTACCTGTTCGACTACCGTACCGGTGAAACGAAAATATTGTAAGTGCGGCTCGGCATTGGAATATACGCCGACATATTTCTCGAAGCGTCCCAACATGTCGGGCTGAAAGGTGAGAGTAATCGTCCCTTTACCGCCCGGCACAATGGCATTTTTCGTCCAGTCGGCTACCGCGCATTCGCACGACGTGCTCACCTCCGTGAGTACGAGCGGCTGATTGCCGTCGTTGGCGACACTATATTCAAACGTCAACGGGTGCTTCCATTGTACCTGTCCCAGTTCCAGTGTTTCGTTTTCTACCAATAAGCGAGATTGTGCCGACAGCGGCGTCGCGAGCGTGGCAGATACGTATAACAAGACGACAAAGGATGAAAAACGGCTCATAAGATATTCAATATTTTCGGTTTTGTCTGCAAAGATACCACATTTCCCATATTCTCCGTCCTTTCGAGAGAAAAAACGAATCGCGGCATCCCGTCAAGTGGACGTCACATGCAATAGAAAGCAACGTTTTTATCAGTGTGAATCTCGCTTCATTGAATATCTCGTCACAGTCATCATATAATAAAAAGCCCCAACCGGGGCTTTTATTATGGTTTTCACTCTTATCTCCTCCCTCGCCTTTCCGGCTCGGCTTTCGGTTCGTACGTGAAGCTATCGAAATCAGCGTAGGCCTTCGAACCATCGTCGGCAGCTACGGCATACAGTCCCAGATAGATGCCGGTGAAACCTCCGGCAGTTTCCGTACTGAGATATTTGGTATTGATTTGTCCCAGCGGTTGGTAGGTCTTACCGTCGGTGGAGTAGGCAAAAGCATACGTACGGCGGCTACCGGTCACTTGCAGGTAGATGTTTCCATTCGGGACTTCAATTTCTCGTTCGATGTGCGTCAACTCTCCTAAGCGATAGCGCAAAACTACCCGATACGTGCTTCCGTGTCCTTTTTCCACGAAAATATCGTAGTGCGAATGGTTGTTCATCAGCACCGTAAGCCCAGCTTCGTCTCCTTGCGAGGCATCGCGTAGGCGTACCGTCGTACCGGCTACGAAATTGATGTGTTGCTGTCGGCGACCGACAAAGGTCGGCGTATCCACGTCGTCCAATTTTACGGTAGTGGCTTTCAGGCGCAGAAAACCTTTACGTGCCGTCAGCGAATAGTTGTCGCGTCGCGGATTGCGCAGGTAGTTCCACTCGAAGCCCAATGTCGTTTCGTTGAAGTCGGTACTGTATGATGGTGTCGGCGTCGGTTGTTGCGGCAACGTCGGCACGTTCATGTTTATATTCACGATTCCGTTGCCGTTGACTACCGGCCAGGCGTTCGTATCCCAACGTACGGGCAGCAAGAAGGTCTCACGTCCCATCAGATAGTGCTGTCCGTCGAGCGGGCGGAAAGCCAAGCACACCATCCACCACGAGCCGTCGGTAGCTTCCACGAGGTCGGCGTGCCCCGTTCCTTGTACGGGATTAGACTCGGCTCCGCGACGAAAGTTCGTTAGTATGGGATTGGCGGGATTCGAATCGTAAGGTCCGTAGATATTGCGGCTACGCGCGATGGTTTCCATGTGTCCGTATTCCGTACCGCCTTCGGCACACATCAGATAATACCAACCGTCTTTCTTATAGATGTGCGGTGCTTCTACGTTGCGCCCGCCGATGCCCGTCCAGAGGATTTTGCTCTCGGTGAGTTGTTCGCCGGTCTGCGGATTGATTTCGCACAGGTAGATAGCCGAACGCGGATTGGAAACCATGTAGCACTTCCCGTCTTCAAAATAGAGCGACGGGTCGATACCGCCTTGTTTCAGCCATACCGGCTCCGACCATTCGCCGGCCGGATCGGTCGTATATACCAAGAAGTTCCCTTTCGATGATACGTTGGTCGTAATCATATAGAATACGCCGTCGTGATAGCGAATCGTCGGCGCATAGATACCTCCCGATGCGCCGGTCTTCTCCAAATACAACTGTGAATCACGCGTCAGGCAGTGCCCGATCTGCGTCCAGTGAATCAAGTCTTTACTATGGAAGATAGGCACTCCGGGAAAATACTCGAAGCTACTCGTCACCAAATAGTAATCATCGCCCACGCGACACACGCTCGGGTCGGGATGGAAGCCCGGTATCACCGGATTGGTGTAACCTTGTGCCAAAAGTGCTACACTGCCGAGCAGCATAGCACTTATGATTAGTAATCTTTTCATGATTGTAACGTTATTCAGGTAGCGGAATCACGTACACGTTGCGAAATTCGATCGCTTTGCCTTCGCTTTGCAACCCGATGTTGCCGGACGTTCCGCCTTGCAGCGTGCCTTCATTCTGAAACAAACCATTGATGGATACACGGATGTGACCGGCTATGACTTCGATGTCCGCCGTGTTCCATTCTCCTACGGGTTTCTCGTTCGATGGGTTTTGTTTGGCCTGAATACCCGGAGCTACGCCGATCAGGTCGCCCGCGTTGTTTACTTGCAACTGACATTCCACTCCTTTCGGGAAAGGGTTGTTCAGCGCGGTCATCAGTAGGAAGATACCACTATTGGTCGCTTCCTCCGGCCAACGCCATTCTACGTGTAGCTTGTAGTTGCCGTATTGCTCTTTGGTGTACATGTATCCCAACGACCCCGTCACATGGATGACGCCGTCTTTCACCGTAAACACCTTCGCTGCGGATGCAGCATTGTCTGACAAGACAAAGCCCCAGTTGTTCAAGTCTTTGCCGTTGAAGAGCTTAATTTCCTTACTCTGTTGAGGCCCGATGAGCCAAAACGCGAGTATCGCCAGAATGACGATTCCCGCTACTCCTGATAGTACTGTACTTTTCTTCATGGCGCACGAAGATTTAATTATTGTTTTTCGGCTTCAAAGATACGCCTTATCTATGAAACTATCACGGTCGCTCGTTGAAATTTCCGGCTTTGATATTTTATTTTCCTCGTTACCTATTGAAATAACTAAGGGTGGGAGGTGGCGAGACTATCCAGTAGGAGAGAAAGCTTCTTTGCACCGATTTCCGACAAATGGTCGGCATCATAGTAGTCGCCTGCCACGAAACGTGGGTCTGCGAACAAATCGACATATGTACAGTTGGTAGAACGTGCTGCCCATCGCTCAGCTGTTTCTTGCATGACACGAAGCTGCTCCGAATCTACGTGTTTGCGATAAGTCGAGTATGCGGGCGGAGTGAATAACAATACACGGGCATCATGCCGCTCTGCGATGCCGATAATAGAGTCTACAAAATCCACATTTTTCTCGTATATCCGCTGCCGCAAAGCATCGTGGAGACGTGTATGCCGAGCAGCTGCCGTCAATCCGGTCTCTTCTAAGTCTTGCGCTTCGCTTGAGTGATACGTAGTCATCCATCCGAGCGGAGAACACTGTACGCTATTCCCTTTTAAATAGGTCAACACACGGCTCATATTGGCTTTCGGCGTATTACTTAGTATATAGAAATTATATTTGAGAGAGACGTCGGGAAAACGAATACCGAAAAGTGTGCGATAGTAGGTAACTCTGAAAGAATCTCCTCCTTGCAAAAGATCCGCCCACGGTGTGGAGTAGGAAATAGGCAAAATGATTGTTTTTAGTTGGGTCAGTTGCTGTTCGTACTCTCGCAATATTGCAAAATCGTAATTGGGGCTTTGGGAGACACAAGCCGCATTGAATGCATTAGAAGAAAAATACGCCGGATCGATGCCGAAGTAGCTGTGCGAACTGCCCAATATAAGTGTTTCAATCTCGCTCGCGTGGGCGTTCAGATATTCTTTCTTGTAAGACAAGTCGGAGGAAATTCGGCGAAGTACTGCCTCGCCAATCACGACGACGACAGCTATCGGCAACAGGAATAAGAAAGCTTGACGTATAAACGATTTCATATCAGAATTGGAAATAGATAAATTCTTGTTCTGTTCCGCCGAAAACCAGCGTAACGGCTGTTAGCGCATAATAGAAGCCCCAACGAACAAGTCGAGACTTCGCCCAAGGAAGGTGTTCTAATGCATGTTGATTGGCTCTGCCTATCCACTCCATAATGAAGAAAAAGAGAATAAACAAGGGGAAAGACCTTCCCATCGTCACATCCGGCATGCAGAATAGCGAGGGAGTAAATATTCGTATAGCGTATTGCCATGCTTCCGTAATAGTTTCGGCACGAAATAAGATCCAGCCGATCATTGCCAATACAAACGTAAGTAGTAGTTGAAGGAATTCCTTGCCGGTAGGCAACAGCCGCCCTTCGGCTACCGTGTTGGTATATTTACGATTTTTGCCCAATAGGATGAGCGGTAAGAATAATATTGCGTGGTAAAGCCCCCAACCGATAAATGTCCAGTTGGCTCCGTGCCAGAAGCCGCTCACCAAAAAGATAATAAACGTGTTGCGTACGACTTTCATCTTTGAGACACGGCTACCACCAAGGGGAATGTAGATGTAGTCGCGAAACCAAGTAGTCAGCGAGATGTGCCAACGCCGCCAGAACTCGGCAATATCTCGCGAAAAGTAGGGGTAGTTAAAATTGCGCATTAAACGGAATCCAAAAAGCCTTGCCACACCGATGGCAATGTCTGAATAACCGGAAAAGTCTCCATAGATTTGTAGCGTGAAACAGAAGATACCCACCAATAGCGTGCTACTCGAAGCGGTCGCATAGTTAGCAAATGCCTCATTGGCGATTACGGCACAATTGTCGGCAATCACCATCTTTTTGAATAATCCCCAAAGAATCTGACGCAAGCCGTCTACCGCTTGTGCATAGTCGAACGTTCTTCGTACGTAGAACTGCGGCAACAGATTGGTAGCTCGTTCTATGGGTCCCGCCACCAATTGTGGAAAAAAAGCCGTGTAGCTGAAAAAAGCGATGATATCGCGAGTGGGTTCCAGCTTCTTGCGATACACATCTATGGAATAACTGAGAGCCTGAAACGTGTAGAAACTGATACCGACAGGTAGAATGAGACGCAACGTATGGATGTGCAAGTTTATTCCTGCGGAAGCGAAAGCCTCCACAAAGGATTCGACAAAGAAGTTGTAGTATTTAAACAGTCCTAATATCGCTAGATTGAGAACAATGTTGTATGCCGAAATAGCCTTTGCATTCCATAGTATAGGTATTGTTTCTCCGCGATCCGTACGCGCCTGCGCTCGTTGTATCAACAAGGCACTGCCCCAACTACAAAAGCTGGTGAAAGCGATTAGCAACAAGAAATACCAATCCCACCAGCCATAGAAAACGTAGGACGCTACGAGTACGAAGAAATTCTGTATTCGCAGGTTCTTCCGGAAGACGAACCAGTAGCATACGAAGACGATCGGCAGAAAAATGGCGAAAGTCAAACTATTGAATAGCATATATGCGTATCTCTACACCCAACCGGCTCTCTGTGTTCGGCTACGTCATACAAAAAAAGCGTGAGAACCATTTGTCTAATTCCTACTTGAAGGCTCTCGCATGCCTTTACCAAAGAAAATAGACAACAGTGCCCACGCTTATGACATATATGCAAATGCACATAAGCGCGAGCGTTTCTGTTGCTACTATCCATTGGTAAAGTAGAATTTGCGAGATTCTCAAGTATGGATAATATCAAAAACGCTCTTGTTATAAATCTATCTGTCCCCGATGAACGACTTTACTCCAAAGTGAACAAATCTAAGGACGCACAAAGGTAATAATGTTTTCAGAAATATGTAGAGAAATAAGATCAGAATAGAAGAAATTGCCTTGTAATTATCCAATCGTAGCGACCTGTCAAAACCGGCGAATCTTGGAAAAGCGGCAAAATTGAAAGAATATTTCTTGGAAAAGCGGCAAATATACGCTACGTTTGCATTGGAAAAGCGGCAGAATGAACCAGTAGATTTAGATAATCGAATTATACTTTATCGCAATCACACTTATCTCATAAGATTCATTGACAACCTCTGAAAAGCTTATCCTAACTCCTGTAACAAGCGTTCTATCTCTACCGCCGAGACGTTGCTTCGCTCATTTTTATCATATAAAAAAAAGAAGGTTTATGACGCCTTCTTTTTCATCAACTATGTAGGTATAAGTGATGACTCTTGCTCCGTGGCTTTTCCCTTTATTTTTACTACCGATAGCCATGCGGAGTTTGCGCACTCCTCCGCCAAGATCGGTACCGGCAGTGGGATTGACAGTAAGTTCATCTTGCAAACGTTGTAAGTCTTCTTTAAGTGAACGATATTTTTTGCTCAATCGTTTGAGTTCTCGCAGGAAAGTTCTTTGAGGAATAATCCTATAATTCATCTATTACCTCCTG
>JAISIB010000009.1 GCA_031262265.1 Prevotellaceae bacterium | reverse complement strand
AGGCCGCTTGGAAATAAGTATCGGTTTCCGTACATTTGAGTTTCCGCATCACGGTAAGTACTTGCTGCAAGAACTCCATGTCGGTTTTGCTTGTTTCTACCTTGTCTTTATAGATGCCTTCCAATGATTCGCAAGTAGCAGCTCCGCTGTTGATCAACAGCGCGTCCAGATTTTCACGGATACGTGCATAAGATGCCTTCGTATTCTCGGAAGTAGTATCTGCAATTTTCTTATCCATCCACTCGGTTGAGTTCATATAATCCGTGAGGAATTGCTCTTTATGAGTAGCGTCGTTCGCCAGAAGAGCAAACGACTGTTGCAGCATATAGAAGATAGCACTTCCCAGAGCAGCGTCTTTCTGCAAATCCGTTACTTTACGAAGTTCCGTATAAGCATACTTCGCATCTATCTCGGGCGCAAGTTTAAGATAATCTTGTATCTTATTTGTCAATACTCTCTCCGGCGTTGGAATACCCGTAGCCCTGAAATCGCCCAAATGTTTAGTAAGTTGATCATAAGCCGCCATCATTTCATCAAAATAGGCTTGATATTGTGCGGAGCCTTTCGTTTGGGTTTTCATCAACCCTTCCAGAAGTGTAAATCCGTCCGTATAGGTGTAATACCGCAATGTCGGACAATCTTTCATTACTGCTTTCCAAGGCTCATAGGCATCCTTGAAATTTCCCGCTTTCACATATTCATGAGAAAGGCTACTGTTTTGATCACAACCCTCTTGCGCTGAAATAGTCATCGCCCCCGCAGCAAGGAGCACAACCGTCGCAAATAATTTTAGTTTCATATAATGCATTATTGATGATGTTATACAAAGTTGTATGATATGTTTTATAATTAGACGCTCTATTAGATCTGACGTTTAAAGAACCAGCGTTCGTTAAACGTAATTCCGATAGAAACCCGAAAGACGTTTTCGTTCATCATACGACTACGATTGCCTTGCGTACGTGCATATTGGAATGCCACATTGATACGCGAATATCCGGTATTTCGTCCGGGAAGTTGCGGAGTAGGCAATGAAAATCCGGCAGTCAAGCCGTAGATTTTAGCGGCACGAAACGTTCCTTCGCCTTCATAGGAAACTTTATAATAAGGTAACTCGTAGAACGCACCTATTTGATATTTGGTAGCCGCGAGAAAGCTGCGAGGGAACAGACTGGGCAGATATTCGGCACCTACGGCAATCTTCGTCCGATTATAGAACGCATTCGGTTCATTCATGAACGTCACGTCTCCCCATTGCTGAAACGTAAGGTCCATTCCCACGGTCAGCCGGTTGTCGTAGGTATACGTGGCACCCACTCCGATACTCATCGGAAGTTCGTAAGTAGCGACCGTATCCTTTGAAGTCGTGACCATATTTTGCGAGTCGGGGCCGGTCTGTGTCTGAAACGTTCCGGTATTATCCAATCCTTGTTTCGGCGCAAACGTAGCTCCTACCGTCAGTAGTCCCCGTTGACCGACGGCGTGACTATATTGCGCGCCAAAGTCCAGCTTGACATCTCTGATAGAGGTATAGCGCACGTCCGTATACATATATGAGCCGCTTCCGCTGAGCACGACGGAGCGCGAATGCGAAAGACTCCCCCACAGATAAGAAGCATTGATGCCTACGGACAGATTCTTCAACGGTTCTACTCCAATGCCGATTACGGCTTGATGCAAGCCGCCGCTACCTGTAAAGGAGCGCGTATTCGATGCACTGGGGTTGGTCGTATTCGTTTCGTACTGGCTAATGCTATATCCTACGTTCGTATATGGCAATAAGCCGAGCGTCATTCCGATACCCCGCCTCAGACGAAATTGCATAGCCACATAGTCAAAACTGGCATTGCCCACGTTTAACTTCGTAATACCGTCTATGTAATTCGTGTTTTGGAGCGACAAACCGGCGTCAAACAGCATCGTCAGAGAGTCTACGGCCGTGTACGATGCAGGATTGATGGGATTGATATGTAAACGGTCGCGCATACCATAGGCGATACCGCCCATACCACGACTATTGGCTATCGTCTGATTAGATAAGTCACCATAGCCAAAACGAGTGTAAGGCGAGGTCATATTTTGGGCGAAGGTTGTCGCGGTCGCAGTTAACGCGAGCACACACAAACCCACGATACGAGTGTAATGTGTCATGAGTAACAATCAGATTTGTTTGAATTTTCTCATAAACCGTGAAAATTATTTGCAAAGATGATACTTTTTGCGTTTATCACAAAGCATTTTGCCGTTTGCCTCGTTAAAAAACCCAAAACTAAGGTTAGTTATTCAAATTAGCTCCGATGAAAATGAAATATCTAACGCGGAAAATAAACTTTCCTCCCTCGAAAAAATCCGATGATTTAGCGTGCTAAAATCATCGCGGATTCGGGGTGCACGTAGATGTCCGGTCCGTCTACGGTTTCGGTCGACAATTCATCGATGCGCCCTTCGCCGGCGATGACGCGGTAGCGGTCTGCCGGAATCTGCGTATGTACGGGATAGGGAGAAGCGTTGAGAATGACGATGATCTCTTCCCATTCATCACCGCCGGCATGATCTTTTAACCGGTAGGCAACGACGTTCGATTGTTCGACGGGCAAAAATTCCAAATGTCGGCAGATACTCTCGGCATTTCCCATACGAAAGGCCGGATGTCGGTGCCTAAGTTGAATCAGCGAGCGGCAGTATGAGAAGACGTCGTAGTATAGTTCTTTGTACGACCATTCGACGGCATTTACCAAGTCCGAACTGTGAGAAGTATAATCCAAACCTTTCTTTGTGCGCAACAGTTCTTCGCCGTTCGACAGGAAAGGAATGCCTTGCGAGGTGAATATGGCCGTTTGTGCCAATTTATCTAATGCGATCATACGTTCTGTTGTCAAGCCCGGCAACGCTTTTCGTAAGCGGTCACTCAGAGAATATCCGTCGCTACGTGCGGCATAGCCAATGAATTGGGTGGGCTGCGGCGCATGCCATTGGTTGTCGGCATAGCTTACGAGGCTGTCATTCACTTGCGGGTGTCGGATGCCGCCGACAATGCCGAATTTGATATTCTCCACGTATCCGTTCGCAGCCGATAGAAATCCGCCGACCGTATCTGCGAGGGAATTCCCGTGCAACCCGTCGTATAGTTCGTTCCCAAAGAACAGGAGGCGCGGCAGACTGTCGACGAGGGTGGGAGTAGCTTGTTTATTTATCGGAAGATGCGCGCCCAACGATCGCCCGTCGCCCATGATGACGACGGTAGAGTCAATGCGGTCGACCGCTCGGCGAATAGCGTTCATAGTTTCCGTGTCGTGCAAACTCATACCGTGGAAACAGAATCCGTCCACATGATATTCTTCCAACCAGAATAGGACAGATTCTACGATATACTTGCGTACGCCGGCTCGCTCACTGGCTGTTTCGTATCCGTAACCTGAGATCTCGGAATATGTACCGTTCAACGTGTGACGATAGAAGTAGCCGGGAACGGTTTTCTCAAAGGCTGACGCTACCGAGTCGGCAGATACGGTATGACCGAAGTCTACGCTTACGATAACCCGCAGACCATATTTGTGCAAGATCTGTATCTATTGTTTAAACTCACGAATGCGCATCGCCGGAACAGTCGGTTGCGTGCTGTACGAGCCTTCGAGCGCATTGTGATTCAGCGGTTCGTATCCCCAAGAGTGTTGGATGTAATCGTCATTGCCTATGTAGTTTTCATCTACGGCAGAGAAATCGAAGACGGGCAGTAAGTTAATGTGCGTGACGCCCAGCTCCAACAAATGATCCAGTCCGGTAGACAGAATACTTCCCGCTCGGTCGAGCGTACGATAACGCTCGGTGAGCGCAAGATACTTGCCTTTCTGATTCATCCCCGACACACTATCCATAGAGAAGTCGCGCAGGTGCAGTTCGTAGATAACCATTTCTTCCGGACGGATAGCTACGGGTCTTTTGTCTGCTTCCCATCCGGGCGGGTCTGTGGTTCGTGGATGGATGATGGCTCCCCGTTGTCCGTTCACGCCGACTACGCGTGCGTTGATACCCGGCGTTTCACCTAACCACCTATCCGTGCGTACTTCAAAAGTGTAGAATTTACCTTCCAAATCTTCTGTGCTGACGCCGCTCCATATCCCGTTTTTCTTTGGTAGGAGCGAAATGTATCGGTAAGCGTAGCCGCCTTCGGCAGCTTCGTACAATCGGACGGCCACCTCGGTGGCTGTGGGCGCCCAAAGGGTGAAAACGGTAGTATCCGGCGCATAACGCATCTCTACGAAGCTGCTTTCAGGCACGGGATAGTCCTCATACGAGCGATAGGCGGTATGTTTTTCCGTACAACCGTACCAACCGGCCAGCACTCCGATCGTTAGGCACACAGCCGCCGTTCGTTTCATCGTTTCACTTTGGAGGGATTTTTCGCAATGAATTCTTTCCATCCCTTATAGCCTTTCTCGGCCGCGGGACGTCCCATTTGAAGATAATGACAATAGGCCGCCGCCAAACCGTCGGTAGCGTCCATAGACGTAGGCATGTCTTCCGTCGGAATATGCAGCAAGCGGTGCAACATATCCGCCACTTGCATTTTCGTAGCTTGCCCGTTGCCGGTGATAGCCATCTTGATTTTTAAGGGAGCATACTCGGTGATGGGAATATCTCGTGCCAATGCCGCAGCCATCGCAACGCCTTGTGCACGCCCGAGCTTCAACATGGATTGCACGTTCTTCCCGAAGAACGGAGCCTCGATGGCCAATTCATCGGGCAGGTAGCTGTCGATAATACCCGTGACTCGTTCGAAAATACGCCGCAATTTCAGGTAATGATCGCCGTATTTGCGTAAATCTATCACGCCCAATGCTATCATTTCCGCTTGCGTATTGGCCACACGTAAAATACCGTATCCCATAATCGTGGTACCCGGGTCTATACCGAGTATTATTTTTTCTTTGACGGGCTGTATCATATCAATCGGATAGTCGCGGATGAGTCTTTTTCAGTCAGTTCTTGTTATTTTC
>JAISIB010000201.1 GCA_031262265.1 Prevotellaceae bacterium | reverse complement strand
CAAAGAATAGGGAGGCGTAATCTGCGCAGACAACGTAAAGTCCGAACCGAACGTAGGAAAGAACGGGTTACCGGTCGATGAGCGGCTAAGCGTCAGATTGATGCTGAGATTGTTGCTATTGCCGTTAGTCACGGCAAAATATTGCCAGTTATTCAAAATATATCTTTGGTAGGACAGCTCGGCGGTAAATGTAAAGTAGTCATCCGGCCATTTCAGTCGTCTACCCCACATGATGGACAACCCAAACATCTTCACGGATTTATCAGGGTCGTAATAGTTTTCCATACTATAGTAGCTGTTGTTGTAAGAGCCGTAGCCCATCATGCCGCTATAGTAGCTGTTATACATATTGGAGTAGTAGGCGTCGTTATAGAACTGGCTGCTCACATCCGTTTGCAGAGAATAGTACGCAGAAAGAGAGAACATGTTCGGACGTTTGCCGCCGAACCACGGATCCATGAAGGAAATACTGTACTGTTGGTAGTAGTCGGCGTTAGTCTGCGCGCTCAGTGTCAGCGTCTGCCCGTCTCCTTGCGGCAAGAACGCCCGATAGTTTTGTCCCGGATGCAATAGATTGGCTACGGAGAAGTTGGTAAACTTCAAACTCATACGGCCGATGACTCCCGTTTGTCCCCAGCCGGCAGAAAACTCGACCTGGTCGTTCGACTTGGATACCAAATTATACTCTAAATCTACGGTACCGTTCTCCGGATGCGCAATCGGATTGGGATTTATGTTCTCTTCGTCGAAATGTCCCATCTGTTGTATTTGCCGCAACGAACGCATCAATTCTTCGCGGCTAAATAGTTGTCCCGGCCGCGTATATAGCTCGCGACGAACGACGTCGTCGTAAACACGGTCATTACCGTTGATAATAATCTTATTGATAGTTGCTTGTTGTCCTTCGGAGATGCGTACTTCCATATCAATGGAGTCTCCTACGATATTCGTTTCGACCGGTTCGACACGGGCAAAGATATATCCGTTATTATAATACAAATTGCTCACGGCATCATCATCCGTGCTGATACGCTCGGTAAGTATTTTCTGATTGTACACGTCACCGGACTTCATCTGCAAGACGTTGTTCAATACTTCCGACGGATAGATGGTATTTCCTACCCATGTAATGTTGCGCAGATAGTATTTTTCGCCCTCTGACAGTTCGAGATAAACGTCTACGCTGCGGTCGTCGTGCATAGTAACGCTGTCTTTCAGAATAGCCGCGTCGCGGTAGCCGAGTTCGTTATATTTATCCAGAATAAGCTGTTTGTCCGCTTCAAAGTTCTCGTCAACGAATTTCTTGGTACGGAAGATATTTACAAGTTTCCCTTTCTCGTTGGTCTTCTTCATCACCCGTTTCAACTTAGACGTTTTGAGAGCTTCGTTACCGACGATAGTAATAGAATTGACCTTGATTTTGTCATGCTTGTCGACGTCTACATTGACGTATACCTGCCCCTCGGTTTCCTTATCGTCTTCTTGCGTAATCACGACGTCCGCATTCTTATAACCCTTGTCGTCGAAATATCTTTTTATAAGAATACGCGCGCGGTCAATCAGGTTAGGTGTTACCTGCATACCTTTCACAAGGTTGAGCCTAAGCTCCAAATCCGATCGTTCCGACTTCTTGACGCCGTTGTAACGGACTTCCGTCACTCGTGGCCGCTGCGTCAGCCAAATTTTCAGCCAGATTTTATTTCCTTCAATCTTTTCGGCCGTGATTTGTACATTGGAAAATAATCCGTGCTTCCAATATCTATTGCAGGCTTCGGTAATATCGTCGCTCGGGACAGTAATCGTTTGCCCTACCGAAAGGCCGGAAAGTCCGATGAGTATATAGTCCTCGTAATTGTTAATGCCCGTCACTTGAATATCAGCGATAGTATATCGTTTGGGCGTGCTATCATATCGGATGATCGGCTTCGGCGTTTGAACAGTATCCTGTGCTCCCATTGAGATAGGGTAAATGCTTAGCAAACAAATGGCTGTTGCTATGATATGGCTCATTCGGCGGGTTATCTGATTGTACATCAATTCTATCTATTTTATCGTTTTTATAATCATTAGTCATTGACTTGCTCGCTGGTCTTACCGAAACGGCGTTCGCGTCGTTGATAGTCTTCTATCGCTCGATGGAATTCGTCTTTGCGGAAGTCCGGCCAATACGTATCACAGAAATACAATTCGGTGTAAGCACACTGCCACAGTAAGTAGTTACTTAATCGTTTCTCTGCTCCCGTCCGTATCAGTAAGTCAGGATCAGGCATGAAGTTTGTGCTCAAATGTGCAGCTACGGTGGCCGACGAAATGTCGTCCACGCTTAATATTCCTTCCTGAACTTGTTGCGCGATTTGTCGAACGGCTTCGGTCAGTTCCCAACGGGAGGAGTAACTGAGAGCAAGTACGATGCACATGCCGGTATTCGCGTTCGTAGTATCCATCAGATGCTGCAAAGCCTGTTGCACGGCAGTGGGTAGTTTGGCTTTCTCCCCGATAATTTGTAGTTTGAGGTTGTTCTTTTGCAACAAGTCCTCTTCTATGGAGTTTAGCAACAACTCCATCAATGCCGAGACTTCTTCGTGCGGTCGTTTCCAGTTTTCAGTCGAGAACGTGTACAGCGTTAAATACTTTACTCCCATACGAGCGGCCTCTTCGACGATGACTCGCAGTGCTTCCACGCCTTCTTTGTGTCCTTCGGTACGCGGCTTCCCATGCTCTTTTGCCCATCGTCCGTTGCCGTCCATGATAATCGCTACATGGGCAGGAATATGTTTGGAGACTGATAGGTCGGTATGTGGCATGGCTAAGAAGTTAGGGTTTTAGAAAACCGTATCTATTGACGCGGCCGCGCCATACTTCGTCCGGATCCGTAAGAACGATCCACAAGTAATTATCCGCGTCTATTGTGAAAGAATAGTGTGCGGCTTCGGTAAATGATTCCGGGAACATTACCTTTCGTTCAACGGCGTTCCAAATAATTCCGTCTATGGAAGAGTAGAAAGTAGACAACGTATCGCCGAACGCGTAAATAGAGCCGGCGTAATGCAATACCGTAGGATTCTCCATTGCGGGAAGATGATACACGGAAGCGGTGGACAAATCAGCCCATGATTGCCCGTCATAAGTAAACCACGCATACGTAATCGTATCATTTTGTGCGGCCGGACCAATGGAAAGATATTTATCTAGTCCGGTAGCGGTCACGTAATGGGTAGAAGTTATTTTTTTACGCGGGAATGTGGCCGGCACGACGTTTTCTCGTGTCCATTCCATCGTATTTTCGGCAGGTGTGCCCATCGCAAAATAGCGCGTTCCGGCTTCTTCCACCACGCCGGATATGCCGTTATGGAGAGAGGCTATCAGCGTTTGTACTTTCGCTTCGTTGGTATTCATCACACCCCATGTGTAACCGTTTGCATCCGACTTGAATAGCAATCCGTCGTCCGTAACGGCGTATAAGACTTCACCCGATGCGAGTATTGAGGATAGAATAATATTGGCAGGAAGTCCCGTCAAAGTTTGTTTTGCCCATTGGATACCTTCCGTAGCAACGGTCGAATAAACCGTTTGATAGTCGGTGAACGTAAGAATTTGACCATTTAAGTAGACGGTCTTATGCGCTCCGGTGACAGAGCCGCCTGAGAAAGAGGCCGTCATCTGTTTCCAAACCAAAGAATCGGGGTCTTGTAAGTGACGGCGTACCTCTATGGAATACTCTTTCGTGTGTATACCGTCGGCCGCATGCACTCTTATTTTCATCGGCTCACCACCTAATCCGACCATCGTCTGCGACAAATCTATCGAATCGCTCAGGTCCATAATCGTATCGCCTGAGGTCGCATAACCGGCTACGGTAAGAGTGGTAATCAGGATATTGTTAATGACAGTATCCGCGTGCACCGGCATAGAGTCCACGTTGTAAATGAGGGCACGGTGCTGATCTATCGTAAACTTATAGTCTACTCCGAAAACCGTATCCAACGCAAATGCGTGAATCGTATCGTCCGTGCTATATGTGTATTCTTCCGGATCGCCTAAACAAGCGGTTACTGTGAAAATCACGAAGAAAAAACCCGTCAAGGCCGATAAGAATTTTATGCGCATACATTCGTGTTTTGGTTATTCAAGTCGCAAAATTAGAAACTATTTTGGCTACATCGCCCAACTTGGTCAAGTTTTATATAAATTTATCAGTTTATGCGGCTTGCCGAGTGTCTGTAATAGACGTGCGTAACGCCAAAATGACATTCTTCCCGCATAACGAAATTTTGAGAGATAACCGGTGCCGACACGCCGGCACCTAATTGTACGCGGCTATGCTCCACGACAGCTTCGTCCCAAAGATCAGCTTCGAGAAAAGCGTGCAACACCGCAGCACCGCCTTCCACCATTAGCGTTTCCACGTTGCGGGCATGCAGAGAATCCATCAACTCGTCCAAAGTTCCTTCGTGGACGAGCGTAGGAGCTGTCTCGTCAAACAAACGAAGCGTGCGTGGCAATTTACTCCCGTTTCCGAGCACTACGCGCAAGGGATTTGCGCCCACCCAGTGACGCGTTGTGAGTACGGGGTTATCCAGCCGCGCCGTATTACTACCTATCAAAATAGCATCACATTCGGTACGCAATTTATGAACGAGCATCTTTGTGTAATCGGTCGAGAGTCTAACGGGTTTCCCTTCCGTACGAAAGCGATCTAAGAAACCGTCTGCTGATTGTGCCCATTTCAAGATAATATACGGCCGTTTGCGCAAATGAAACGTAGCGAAGGGGAGAATCAATTCTCTGCATTCCTGCTCCAAAACTCCTACTTCCACCTGCACGCCGGCTTCGGCCAGTTTGTGGATACCACGCCCGGATACCAGCGGGAACGGGTCTTCGCAACCGATAACGACGCGCGGTATACCTTTATTTATAATAAGGTCTGCGCACGGCGGCGTTTTTCCGTAGTGCGAGCAAGGTTCGAGGCTGACGTATAGCGTAGATTGTCGCAAACGGGTAGGGTCGGCGACAGCCTGAACAGCGTTTACTTCCGCATGCGCTTCGCCGTAGCGTCGATGCCAACCTTCTCCGATGATAGAGCCGGCTTCATCGACGATTACGGCTCCTACCATCGGGTTCGGAGCAACGCTTGTGCGCCCCATTTGCGCCAGTCTAATACAGCGCGCCATGTATTTTTCTTTTTCCTGCATCATTGCTTGTAAAGTGAAACCTGTATCTTTGCGGCCTATGAACTCCATAAGACGCCTGATAGACCGCGAATTGGCGGATTATTACTCGCCCGATGAGCGAAACGCCTTAGCTAAATACATCGGTTGCGATTTATTAGGCCTTTCGCTCGTCGAATATTACGCCGACAAAGATATGATTTTGTCCGCTGAACGGCAAACGAAACTCCACACTATCATTCGTCGTCTGCGCCTATATGAACCGTTGGAATATATCGCAGGCTCGACCGAATTTTGCGGTTTGCGCCTACAAGTAAGCCCTTCCGTCCTCATTCCCCGTCCCGAAACTTCCGAATTGGTCGAGTTGATAGTCAAACAACGACCGGCCGTGCGCCGCGTATTGGACGTCGGTACGGGTAGCGGCTGCATTGCGATAGCCATTGCGTCGCAGTTGCCGCAAGCATACGTGGAGGCGTGGGATATTTCGGAAGACGCGCTGTCCGTTGCTCGCACGAATGCCGACAGTTTGCGCGTGCCTGTGACTTTCCGCCACGTAGACGTGCTGACGGAAGCGCCTGTCTGCGAACCGTTTGATGTGATTGTGAGTAACCCTCCCTATATTGCTCGTTCCGAAGCAGCTCAAATGGCGCACAACGTCTTGGATTGGGAACCGAATAATGCGCTTTTCGTGCCCGACGAAGACCCACTGCTGTTCTACCGCCGCATCGGCGAGATAGGAAAGCGGCTGCTATCTGCCAACAGCGGTGCTCTCTATCTGGAAATCAATCAACGTTTTGGCCACGAAACGCAAACGCTATTGTATCGATTGGGTTACACCGACGTGCAGCTCCTTCGTGATATGTCCGGCAATGATCGTTTTGTAATTGCAGCTTTATGAACGAATTAAATAAAGAGACCGAACAGCGAGCATTGGCGCGGATGATGCGCTATTGTGCGTTGGCCGAACATTGCCGTTCGGAAGTAGAATCCAAACTGCGACAAACGGATTTATCCGAAGCGGCCATTCGGCGGATCGTGCAAGCGTTGCAGGCCGAGAAGTATCTGGATGACGAACGGTACTGTCGTAGTTTTACCGGTGATAAGTTTCGCTTTGCCGGCTGGGGAAAATATAAGATTGCGCAGGCTTTACGTGCTAAGGGATTACCCGATAAGCTGATTGAGCATAGCTTGGACGAGCTGGACGAAACGGAGTATATGGCCGCGTTGCGTAGGTTGTTGGATCGAAAACAAAGAGATATTCGCGCAACGAATGACTATGAACGCCGCGCCAAATTGATTCGTTTTGCCATGTCGCGCGGTTTTTCCTACGAGGACGTAATGCGTGCGATTTAGCGACTTCGTTCTCGTCATACGCTCGTAAGTTATTTCATTTTCCTCGTAGGTTATTTCATTTTCATACGGAGATTTTTCAATAAACGGTGGTATATTTCATGCTTGCTCCGTATCTTTGCCCGCAATAAAATCGCATTCTACACAAATCTATACGTTTATGAGACAATACAAGACCCTGAATAACCTCGTCGGGTGGCTGGTGTTTGCCGTAGCGGCCGTTGTCTATTGTATGACGGTCGAACCGACCGTCAGCTTCTGGGACTGTGGCGAGTTCATCCTGACCGGTGACAAGTTGGAAATAGGACATCCGCCCGGCGCGCCTGTCTTTATGTTGATGTCCAACTTCGTTTCTCTGTTTGCCGCCGACGCGACGAAAGTAGCTCTTATGATAAATATCATGAGTGCCTTGATGAGTGCCGCATGTATCTTGTTCCTGTTCTGGACAATCACGCATCTGGTGCGCAAGCTCGTGATAGAGACCGATAACGACTACACATTGCCGCGTATCATCGTCATCTTGGGTTCGGGCGTCGTAGGCGCGTTGGCTTACGCATTTAGCGATACGTTTTGGTTCAGTGCGGTAGAGGCAGAGGTCTATGCGACGTCGTCCATGTTTACGGCGTTGGTCTTCTGGCTGATATTGAAATGGGAAGATTGCGCCGACCAACCGCATTCCGATCGTTGGCTGGTGCTGATAGCCTACCTGACGGGATTGAGCATCGGCGTGCATTTGCTCAATTTGCTTTGTTTGCCTGCCATCGTATTGGTATATTATTATAAAAAGAAACCCGACGCCAACCTGAAAGGAAGTTTGTTAGCGTTGGCAGTCTCTGCGTTGTTGGTCGCCGTCGTATTGTACGGTATCGTTCCGGGCGTGATCAAGGTAGCCGGCCGGTTTGAACTGTTCACCGTCAACACGCTTGGTCTTCCTTTCAACAGCGGCGTCTTGTTATA
>JAISIB010000183.1 GCA_031262265.1 Prevotellaceae bacterium | reverse complement strand
TCAATTTTTCAAGTCGTTCGCACAATTCCGTGTGTTCGACCCATAGACGCACTTCCCAATCCGGTGTTCCATCCATGATTCCGATATGCGAGTATCCGTGCTCGAAGATTTTCTCGGGCGACCACGAATGGTATCCTACCGCGTTGTATCCATCTTCATGAAAGATGTGATACCCTTCTTCGTTCTCTCCGTTAAGCTCATTTGATTTTGCTTCATCGTCGTTAAATCGGAGATAGCCTAACCTAATCGCTTCGTGCTTGTCCATCGGCTCTGCCTTCACAAGCTTGTTACATTTGTAAGTTCTCATACAACATTTTTTAAATTAAACATTATTCGTCGGAAATAATCTCCTCCTCGAAATTTATTCTGTATTTTATATCTTCGAGATACGCTTCTGCTCCCTTTATCTGACGGAGTATTATGTCGTAATGTGGGGTGTTTTGTTCGTAGTCTGATAGATCACTATACGCAGATTCGATTTCATCTTCCAAAAACATTTTGTCGCGAATCAAATAGTTGATTTTCCTTTGGCGATAAACTTTCTTTGGGTTGACATGAACTTTTTCCTTGGGCATTGAAGTAACTAATGTAAAATGTTTCTCAAAAGTATTTTTTGTAAACCATTGTGGTTTTTGGTAATCGCAAATGAGTATCGGTGGTTGGTAAATAACCAAAAATCCATCTGCGCAGTCGTTCTTATTATCATAGTGTTGAATAAACGCAGGGTCTATTTTCCCAGCTTCGAATAGTTTCATTCGGTATACAAAACAACCCACTCCGGTGTCGTTGCATAAATAATAATTGTTCATAATGTTTTGATTTTAATTTCCCCAGTCATACGATTCGTAATCTTTTACTTTTCTAACCGTAATAATACCATGTTTCACATGTTTATTCAAATCTTCAAAAACTTCCTTCCATTTCAAGTCGGTTACAATAAACCAGTTTGGATTTAGATACCAACGATGATATCGTTCTATCGCTCTCAGGAAGTTTTCCTGATCAGATTGGCTTTTTGATATACATCTAACGTGATATGTGTTCATAACTTTTCCCATTCAATCGTGATGGTTGCGGCTATTTTTCCGCTTCCCTCACAAAATCGACACGTTTTGTTTTTGCCGTCTTTATCCCACACGTCCGGCAGCGCGTATCCACGGCCGTGGCATACGGGACAGGCATACGCGCGAGAGTGCAACGTCTCGGTGTGATGCAGCTCGGAGATGCGTTGCGGATCTATTGCGATATGTTCAAGAATGAGGCTCATCGTTGATATTCTTCACAATATTTTTAGCGTTAGAATCTATTTTCGCGCCTATTTGCTCTATACACGCAAAAACCTTTTTCGAAATATAAACCGTAGTATTTATTTCAAAAGGAATAGTTGCTAAATAGTCAAAGAAATCTGTTAACTCTTGTTTTGTCATACACTCAACCTTTTGACGTACGCAACGTAGTTTAGCCACATCTTGCGTTTCTTTTCTCTCACGGCTTTTGTACAGCCGGTGAAGTAAAAGCATTCGCGGATGAAATTAGCTTCCGTACAATGGAAGCTGAACAGTTTCTTCTTTTTCATCAGTCGCAACTGATCCCAGTTTCTGATGACAAGTTTGTGGCGACTGTTTGGTACCACGTAGTACCTCTTACCCTCGCACTGCTTACTTACCTTTTTTGCCGTGCGAATTGCGACAAACAATTGATAATCCGCCCCCGCAAAATAAATGTGAGCCTTGATTTTTTTGAATAATCTTTTCATAACTGTTTCTCCTATATAATGCTTGCTTCGGATACAGGCCTGTTTGACACGCGCCTATTATCCGATTGTTTGATTTCTTTTGGTAAGTCCATTTCGCAGAAGCAGACGTATAGTCCGATAGCACGTGTCATGAGCCTATCGTCGTGGTTTCCCTCTGTCGCGCCCCATCCTCCACCGTCTTTTTTCTCGTACGTTCCATACTCATCGAGTGCTTCGATATTGCGTTCGATGTATTCGCAATCGCGCAGGACGGACACCAGATTTGATATGATTACCGGTTTCGTTCGCCGGTTCGTATGAAAACCGTATTCTGTCAATACACCTTTTGCAATCTTTGCCTCCGAAGCCTTGCGGACATACAGGTTTTTGTAAACTCCGGAAAGTTTGTTGAATATAAGTTCGGACTGGTCGCCGTCCGTATCATTGTCTTTTGTTTCGATGGTATTACTCTCAATGATTAGCTGTGCATTATTGTAGTATGCAGCTATCTGCGCCGCTTTCCATGCGAGCAAGTCGTGGTCGATATGTCCGTGCCATTCGGCAACTACTTCCGGCTTGCCTCCGTACATCATCCAGTACCGATTTATCACGAGTATGTTAGAGTAGTCCGCCTTGCTGCTGCGGCCACCGACATCGACAATAACAAGATACTCGTCTTTAACGGGATTTCCCTTTCTCGGTTGTGCCCAAATTTTCAACCTACCATAGGTGTCGGAAATAAATTTCAAGTTTGTTAAACAGTCTTTTCCGGAGACTGTTCGGCCTTGCACTTCTCCGGTTGCAATCGGCGGCTTGCATGTTTTCCTTAACATGTCAATATGCGACATGCTGAATACACTACGTCCCGTGTTTTGAAACGCTTCAATGTCGTCTGACGGATATTCGGCCATCATGTCAGAATGGTCGATATATTCTTTTCGCTTGGTGATGTACCAGTTTATGGCCTCAAAAGAGGCTCCGAGTTCCCAGAGGTGCCAGTAGTATTCGCCCGCATCCTTGCATCCTGCGGGTGGGTTCGGATTACCCTTGCAATCAAGCAGCCACTGTGCAAAGGATGCTTTATCGGCTACCGGAATTTCGTAGAGTTCGATTTTGAACCATGGTATAAATACAGGTTTTCTCGACGAAAGTCCTTTCTTTGCCTCGTCGTACGCCTTGTAGAAGTAGTTGCCCATGCCGTTTGCCGTACTCTCCATCACTTCAACGGTAAGCGGGGCAATAAGCAATGAGGAGGAGATAGATCGGATAATCTCTTCGGGTGTCTTTCCGGGCGTATCTTCCCAGAACCCCACCTCTGAGTAGTGTGCACAGGAGATGTCCCCGCCGCGGCCGCTCGCCGGTGAGTTATACGTTCCGACGGTGATGACGGTATCTCGTGCGCGAACACCTTTACCGTAGGTGATAATGCTATCATTGATGCTTCCCTCGTAAGGGGAGAACTGCAACTTGGCATCGTCGGGCAGTCCGATTAGCCATGCTGGTAACTCTTCGAGCATCTTGCTGTACATCGCCTTTATCTTGCGGGACGTCGAACCGTCCTGTGCGATAATGGAAGAGTACCACCCTTCCTTCCAGAATAGTTGTATCCATGCAATATATAGCTGTACAAGCGTAGATCCGCCCCATTGCCGCGCTTTTAGCAAAATAATACGGATAGGTACTCCGGATAACCGCATTTCTTCAAGTTTTCCGAGCAATATCCGTTGCGGGTATTTCAGACGAAAGCGGACATTCTTTCCGCCTTCCTTGTTTTTTATCTTTTGATAAGCAAACGCAAAGAACGGAAAATCGTGCTTGCATCGCACCTTCACGAATGCGCGAATGGTTGCCTCTCTGTTTTTCTTCGTATATGTTCCCCACTTTGCTTTACAGAACGCTCCGATACTTCCGGCTGACAGGATTGCCCGTACGAGCTTATTCTTCAACATTGGTACCGGAAGCCACATATCGACTGGCTTCATATCCGGTATGCGTATGTATTTTCGCTCCCCTATGGAATATTTTCCGGAGAACGGCGTGAACGGCGCGTGGATAACGGACATCCGTCGGTCACTTTCCTGTATAAGCTGCGCGATAGTCATTGAAAATTCTCCGAATAATAGAATATAGATAACCCAAAACGATAGAGAAGGCGTGTACGAACGAAGCTACGTTCGGGAGTAGGAAACTTAGACCGAAAGTTACAGCTGACAGTACTAACAAAAATCTGCTACATTTTCGTCCTATAAAACGATTATCAGAAAGATTTATTCCAACTAAAGCCATAAGTACGCCGCTGAATCCGACAGTATATTCCGGTGTAAGTATTGATGCACTGACGGCGATGACGTAAGCGGGCAAGATGTTCCGTTTAAGATTTGGAATAAACAGCAACCAGAAGCAATTACCCAACAGATGAAATATGTTTTTGTGAAAGAACATATATATCATCGGATTGGTATATAGGCTGTCGAACAATAGATAGCACGACACAAGTAGTAGGATGATTAGTGCCTTAATTGCCGAATCAATTCTTTTCTGCATAGTATTCTCATTTTTGAGATGATAGAAACCGCCAGTCGCGGGCAGATGATAAAGCAGGGAGCAGGCATATTTATAATATCTTCAATCGCACGTTTACGGGAAATATCTGGATGTTCAGATATGTACGCGAGAAAGGTTTTGTATAAACCCTCGTAACACTTTCTCGCCTGTGGAGAATTGTTTGTGGTTCTTCTTCCGGATCGGTATAAATGTATGATACGCTCGGCGCGTTCGGAAGAAAAATAAAACCGCGAAGAAGGATGATTGATGGTTTCCCGTATGGCTGCCGATTGGCAGATACGGCCGTATACGGATAGATGTCGTTTGCACACCTCTATATAGACCGTGTACAACTCTCTGTCCCTTGCATCTTTGACCAACGAAATATTTCCTTTCTTTCTCATGAAAAAAGGTTTATATACGTGGTCGCCGCAAAGATTGGGGCAAATATATAAATTTTTAGAGCAATGCGCATAAAATATCGCTATAATCATTTATGAGCACCTTATTTTTGGACAAAATTTTAATAAAATGGCTGAATCGAAAGAAAAACCGGCGGAATCTGCTACTCCGCCTGCAAGCAAGAGGGATACGTTTCGTGCGCGGTTCGCGGAAAGGTATCCGGATACGGAGATAGATGACGACGAGATCGTCTATCAGCAAATCATGGATGACTACGACCGACTGGATCGCTCGGATAGGGCATCCGAAGAATTGGGCAGCCTGCTTGCCTCAGACCCGAGAAGCGCAGGATTTATGATGATAATGAGGCAGGGAGGTAACCCTGTCGAGTATCTCCTTGAACACTACGGAGACGAGTTCCGAGAGGCGTTGGCCGATCCGGAGCGTGCGCAGGAATTCGCGGCAGCACAAGCCAAGTATTCGGAGAAACTGGCGAAGAATAAGGAGTTGCAGGCTACCGCAGAGGCTAATATAAGCCGAATGTTGGAAGAGCTGGATCGTGCTGCGGCCGACGGAGAGTTCTCCGACGAAGAGGCACAGAAAGCATACGACCGGCTGTACGGAGACAGAGGTTTGTTTGAACGCCTTGTGTCGAATGACATCACATATGACGACTGGATCAGAGAGATGAAAGCGGGTAGGTACGACGAGATGATGGCGGCGAACGAGGCGGCTGTGGCGCAGGCGCGCGCCGAAGGAGAAATTGATGGACGCAACGCTCAGATAAATGCGGGCAAACGGAAGCGCACAGCGGTAGAAGGGATGCCTGCCTCTATTCCGAGCAACGGCGCACCGCCGAGTGAACGTGATATTCCGGAGTCTATTAAGGCACTGGATAAGCTCCAGAAGCCAAGCGTATGGGGTAATAAAAAAATATAAATAATTAAAATACATTATTTTATGAAAACAAAGAACGTTTTTTTTACGATTGTTTCGCTGTCGCTTTTTGTGATGGCATTAGTAGTTGGGGGAGCAGCCGATATTCATATGGCTGCGGCTACCACATTAGGTGGTGAATCGGCATCGTTGCCGGATGCGGGCGTCACTGTTACGGGACAAGATGGAGCAGGTGCCGCTACCGTTCAGACCGGAACAGAAATCGGCGATGATAATTTTTATGTAAACGAGATTGATAAGCGCATTACTAAGATGCGCCCGATGCGTACGCCTATTGATCAGATTACGCGTATGGCGGAAATTAAGCGCAGGTCCGTTTCTCAAACGGTAGAATATTATAGCGTCGGAACAAAGCCTATTAAAACCAGTTTGTCGGCCGCGTTTGAGGCGCAAGAAGATGGTTTGACAGCAACCATTTCGGTTGCTGATCCGGCGATGATTTCTCTAAACGACACCATTCGAGTGGTGGGTGTAAAAGGTTATGCAGCTAATGGTGCCACACAAGATACTATGCGGGAATTGATGCTGCTTGTTGTTGGAAAAACGACCAACCGCATGCCAATTGTAATCGCTATTAATGGATTAAAAAACGGAAACAACGGAAATACATGGTTACCGGCTATTCCGAAGGATACGGTATTGATTCGTATGGGACGAGCCGCCAGTGAATTGGATGTGATTACGGAGGAGTTTACTAATCTACCGACGAAAGATGAAAACTATTGTCAAAAATTTATCATGCAGGTAGAACAGTCGACTTTTGATAAACTTTCCAAGAAGGAAGTTGATTGGAATTTCTCTGACCTCGAAGAAGACGCTGTTTACGACATGCGCATCGGGATGGAGAATTCGTTTTATTTCGGTATAAAAGGTTACACCGTTAATCCAATGAATAACCGAGCTGTATATACAACGGGCGGCATATATTACATGGCCGGAAAGGATATAGGGTTGGGTACAACAACGAATGGTGTTACTACTGTGTCTGACGATCAGATGGTAGATTTTCTGAAAGATATTTTTGTCGGAAATGACAGTGGGAACGGTGTAAAAATCGGATTTTGCGGATCGGATGCACTCGCCACATTGGCAAAAATGAAGAGTGAACGATTTAAAGTAATCAAGGAAATAGAACATTGGGGATTAAAGTTTACGTCTTTTGATTCCAATTTCGGAAAACTATTGGTAATGCATCATGAATTGATGGACTTGAACGGAAAATCGAATGAGATTTTTGTACTCGACCCTGAATATCTTCGCAAAAAGACATTTAAGGCGTGGGAGCGAAAGGATCATGATATGAAAGCATTACTGATTCGCGATTCGATGGCCGTTACGTTAACGGAGGCATCAACCTGTTATCTGACGTATCCGAACGCACACGCACGCGTGGTGGTAGGTACCGCTGCGTAATAGATAAATTTAAAGGCATGGAATGTATTATATCCATGCCTTTATTAATCTTATACAAATTTAAATAACAATAGAATATGGCTAATTATTATTCCGACAGAAATATATCATTTGATCTATTGATTAAAGATAAGAGTAAACGTATCAAATTCAACCCTACAACGAAAGGTGGGAGCGTTTATGTAACGACAGAAAAAGAAGAAATTGAGGCTATTGAGAGTAGCTTCTATTTTAAAAAATGGTTTGTACGAACGGACAATCCTGCACCAAGCAACACCTCGAAAATAAAAGACAAAACAAAACCGGATGATACCGAAAAACCGGATAAGCTGACAGAGACAGTTGTCGATACCGTTACTTCATGGCAGGAAGCGGCCGACTACCTCGTTAATGAGTGTGGAAGTGATCCGTCGGCGTTGACCACGCCGGAAGCTATCTTGGCTGCGGCAAAAGAAAAGCATGTTGAATTTCCTAACATCGGATAAACCGTATGACCACGCATGCCGTCGCAGACCTAATCAGAGATATTCGCATTACGCTGGATGAAAACAGCGTACAGAACGAATATCTGGCCGTCGCCGACGACAATATGGAGTTGGATGACATTATCCGGTCCAAGTTGTCGGACGCTGTTCGGTCGGTCGAAGAGGCGGCTCCGCTGTGGATGCTCGAAGGAAAACCTCACGTACCTTCTGTGGTGAATACGAACTCGGACGGAAGCGGGGATGTCTCCTTGCCGGCTGATTTTCTGCGGCTCGTCTCCTTTCTGCTCGACGATTGGAGTGTGGAGGTGAACTTCATGGTAGAATACGGCTCCGACGAGGCAATGAAACAAAAAAACAAATACATACGGGGAAATCCTAAACGGCCGATATGTGTTTCGTCTTTCGATGCGACGGGCGCGCGGGTATTGGAGTTTTATTCTACCACCAAAGCAAACGCCGCGATAAGTAAATTCCTGTACGTTCCCATACCTGTTATTGATGGGGATTCCATTTCCTTTTCGACGATCCTATATAAGAGTGTCGTAAACATGTGCGCCGGACTGACTGAGATTGCGCGAGGGAATCAGGCTGCTGCCGATGTGCTCTTCAAAATTGCGGAGAGCTACTATCGTGCGAACGAGTAACTTTTATACCATCCTGTAATCAAAAAGAGCGTGTAGTTTTTCTACACGCTCTTTTCTTTCTAAACAATTCAAATAATATATGAAGAAGAGGTATTAGATACCTGCCGGATTTGCTCCGGCAGGTGGCATTGGTTGCTGTGTGTTCGTCAATTCCTGTTTTCGCGCTTGTATCAGTTGTAATAGTTGGTCGGCAAACGGGAAATGGCCTACCTGCAATACATCTTCTACGGTAATCTGTTTTAAATTCAGCATTTGCAGCAGGAAGTCGTTGTTGAGAGCGCGATATACCGGCGTATCAAAGCTCTCACTTACAGAGAGGTCAAATTTCACGCCGCCTAAGATAGCGGGGTTATATCTAACAACGGCATTTCGACCGGCGACGCGGACCGTCTTCTGCTCGTCGTAGAATTGCTGCATATTTTGCATCTTCTTCTGTGTACCGGATAGGATGAAGTTGCTATATGTTTCCAGAATATCCACGATAGAATTGGAAGCATTCGCCGCCTGTTGCTGGTATAAATACCCGGACGTGGAAGAGCTTGCCTGCTTGCCCTGCATCGCTCCGTGAACGCCGGACACATCTTCCATAAGTTGCGCTTGCAGCTGTATCATATCGTTCAGTCCGGCGATGCGTTGTGTGTTTGCCATCTGCTGAGGCGGCTTGGCTCCGTTTTTCAAATTCAGCTTGATAACTCCGTCGTATCTTACCCACTGGTCCGAAACATCGTCTATTGACATGTCGGCCGGTATACTGTCCTCATCAACAATGAGCACTCCTTTGGCGGAGGCTTTCGTGATGAAGTCGTTTAGTATGACATAGCGATTGAAGAATCTTTGTTGGTCTATCACATCCGATACAAACGAGTGTATCTCTCCGTCGATAAGCGGATAGGCCTTCACGGTGTACGGATGACTGCCGTGTTCGTACGGCGTTTCTCCCTCCTGTAATATGTCTCCGAACGGAGATAGAAAACGAAAATACCAATACGTCTCAATGAAGTACTCATACTCGATGAGCGGCACTTTTTCCATCGGCATGAATAGCTTTACAACTTTTCCGCTCTCGTCCATGATGTAGTTTCCGGCCGCATCGCGCATCTTATTTTCTTCCAAGCGGGCGGCATTCTCCGCCTTGATGGCCGGAAGGCTGCTGTACGAATCTATGTACGCATCCCCGTGCAGCCAGTCGTGACACATCAATGATTTGCGCGTTTCCCGCGTCCACAACTCAATGACACGACATAAGTTCGGCGTGTTCGGCGTGTAAAAAGAATTGTCGTGGCGGTCTCTACCAAAGGTATCTTCGGAATATCGCGTTTGCGATCTATCATACATACTTTTGTATATCTCGCTGAATCGCTTTACATCCGCATCGGAGTGCGCAAATGCGGAACACAACTCGTCCAATGTCAGGTCGTGTAGCTCTCCTATCAGAGAGAGATCTTTCATGCGCGGATCATTCAGTGCTCCGTCTAAAAAGAAATACTGCGGATTGATATTGTCCGTATAGCAGTCTTTCAAATTTTCACGAATACCGAAGCTCTCCTTTTGCACGGCCAGTCCGGACATACAGAACTCTTCGAACATACGTGCGTCCAGTTCTTTCTTCTCATTTAATGTGTAGTTGTATTCGAGTAACGCACTCATCGTCTCGCCAAGCTGTTGTTCTTCGCGATCGCGCGCGATCGCTATCGGTTTTTTGTTTTGATTTCGATAGGTTCCGAGCACTGTTTTGACAAGACGGCGTATAAGGTTGTTTTTGAGAGGTATATTTCCTTGCTTTAAAATATACTTTTCTTCGGTCATTGTTTCTTGTTTCCCGTTAATACAGACGGTTACCATGTCTCCCCATTGATCGCCGTACAGGTATCGTTTACTGCGTTCGCGGTCTTTGCGAAACTTATTCAGATTGTCCCATGCCCGCGCCGCCTTGTATAGCAACGGAAGCATATCTCCACCGCTTATGCGCTTTTCGTAAGCGACGCTGTCTATCGGTGGTAATTCTTTCTTGGGTATGAGTTTTCTTTTCATCCTTTTTTGGTTTGAACGTACAAAAATAGATGGCTGCTATAAAAAAGGAGTGATATATTATGTATGTTGATTATAGTTATACGACAAGGTGCATAATATATCGCTTATCCTACGTTTGCGGCTTGTAATTTTGCAGAAAAGAAAAATAAAAAATGGAACGAGTTAGAATAGGGAACGACATCGTAATAAACGTGTCGGTCATGAACGGAGAAGTAGGGGCTGATCTGACGGGATACACAGCTTCGTGGTTCCTGAACACGCCGTTTGGTAAAAAGGCTATTACTCCGACGGCTTCTACACCGAACATCGGAGCCTATACGTTTACCTATCTCGGCAAAGACCAGACACATACCGGCGATTATTCTATCACGCTCAAATTGACCACTTCTTCCGGAGGTCAAAAGATGATAGATAGCTTCATTATCTTCAAGCTTGTTCGGTGTAGTGTAGAGGCCGGCGATGAATCAAACAACATATCCACTAAAAACATTGCTGTCACCTTATGAAGCGTATCCGAATAGGTAATGACATATCCGTACAGGTAGCGATTACGCGTAATGGTTTACCGGAAGATTTTACCGGAAAGACGTATACGCTCTATCTGAATACGCCGTTCAAACGGATACAGATAACGGATTATACGATGTATCTAAACATCTTATCATTCACCTATCTCGGAAAAGACCAAACGAATACAGGAGACTATTCGATTACTTTCAAAGAAATACTCTCGGATGGAAGTAGCCAGAATATCGTAGATAGTTTTATCGTGTTTAAACTCGTCCGGTGCAGCGTGGAGGCCGGAGGAGCCGATTCCGGCGGCGTACAAACCAGTGCGGTAAACGTCGGAATGGACGTCTTACTCGACATCGGTACGGGGTTTGCCAACCTTGCCGCCATCAAAGTAGGTGGAAAAACATACACGGCTGTGGACGGCGTGATTACATTACCGTCTACGCTGAAAGACTACGGTATTTTAGATACCGATGTGACGGCGCAAAAGCTTACCGGATTTGTATCGGGTCAAAATACGAGCATTCTCCCTTCGGACAGTATTCTGTCTGCTCTTGGAAAGATTCAAGCGATGATCAACGCCTTGAACACAGGTGGGAGCGAAGATCCGGACGGCGATTTTCTCGGATTAGATGAAGAAGGTCGCGTCTATATCAAAGGTAGTCGTATCCTGCGTGCACTCTCCGATGTAGACATTTTAGGTTCGCTGTCCGTAGGTGATTTAATCAATGTAGCTACAGGTATTCGGATAGGAAACTACACGGCTGGGAATAACGGTCATGGAGCCGCTATTATGTTAGATCCGGTTACGGGAGAAACGACGCTCGAAGTGGATAATCTTGATGTGCGCGGAGTAGCCAATATTAATAGCGATAGTTTCCCTATCCTCAAATCAACGGATCAATTGACTGCTCCATCCGATGCGAATGTCTTCTCTGCCCTACGGTCTCTTGCGGAGATGGCTACCCGTAGTCTATCGAGGCTAAACGAAGATACGGCGCAAGGAAAGATTACATTCAATAACGGAATTATAATCCGCAAACAATCGGTTGAAGAAAGCAATACTCCGGACGAACTAAATGACGCAGCAATTGAAGAAAGTGATAACCCGGATGAACTCAATGATGCAGGAATTGAAGAGCTTTCCGGTGGTGACGTGGGTAAATTTGATGACCTGACAGATGCCGACGGGTTCTCTGCTGCGCAGGAGGGTACATACGTTTTACAGAAAGGTGCCGACGGTATTTATCGCCCCATACCGGGTACAGGCGGAGGCGGCGGAGGCGGCGACCTTGCGCGCGTGTATCTGACAAATAACCTTGATAGCCGTAACCTGACCGTACAGGCGGGCGCGCCGGCGGTACTGCGATTTACGTTCAATTCGGAGGACAGACAGACTTCCGACGGCGAGTGGCAAGCCACGGGTGAACAAGGTTCGCTCGTCATTCAGGTACAGAATAACAACATCCCCTCATTAACGACCGTCTATGAGGCGACTATTAATAGTGCGCAGGTCATCAACGTAGACGTACGCGAGTTTCTTGCCAGCGGCACCAATACCGTCGCAGTCAAAGTGACCGGTAACATCTCGCTCTTATCCACCACCGCGCTGACCTATACGGTCACGGTAACCAACCTATCCGTATCGTCTCCGAATTTCCCGTGGTGGATGGCCAAGACGGCCGACATTGCGCTACCGCTCTATATCACGGGAAATCTCTCAAAGAAGCTATTCGTCGGCATTCAGCAGATATTGCCAGACGGCAGCACAGGAAACTACTCGCAGGAGTATGAGGTCAATATCGGTACGGCCGTGTGGACGGAAACGCCGTATCAGTTTACGATACCATTCCCGAACTTGGACGGACTATTCCGTGTTTCCGTGTACGTCAGCAATCAGGACGAGACGCTCGTAACTCCCCCGATTACGTGGGAAATTGTCTGCACACTATCTACGACCACCACGCCCTACGTGGCAATAAACAATATCGCTTCGCCCGCCGACAACTGGGCGGAGAACATCCTGTTTGAATACGCAATCATTGACGGTGTAGCGGCGACGGCAGCCGCCGAGTTTGTGGTCAAATACGGTACGACGACTATTAACGACAGTCAACTCGCGGGCGTTGCGACGCAGACGCGGCAGACCTTCTCATTACCCCTCGAAGTCGAAACAGAGAGTGATGATAACTTCACGCTCGATGTAACCGTCAAGCGCGACGCGCTTTCGCTGCACGCGCCGTTTGAGATACAGGTTGCCAACTCGGTCGGCTACTCGCCCGTAGCCGGTGCGGCATTCTTTATGAATCCCAAGGTGCGGTCGAACAATCAGGCCAATCGCGAGGTGATTATCAATCAGATGAACGGCGCGGCTATCGGCGCGGAGTGGTCGAATATGTCGTGGTCTCTCGACGGATGGATGTCGGATGATAACGGCGTAAGCGTGCTGCGGATCCTTGCCGGCCAGAACGTAGCGATTGACTACAAGCCATTCAATTCCGAAGCGGCGCAGGTGGGAAAGACGATTGAAATCGACTTTCTGGTGCGTAACGTCACCGATAGCTCGCTACCGATACTCACCATCGCGACCGGCACGAATGACACGAACTACAACGGCTTCAAGCTATACCCGAACCTCGCCTCGATGTTTTCTCAAAGCGCGAAGAACGCGAGCGCGCAGCAGTTGCCGCTCGACGACGAGGTGCGTATTAGGTTAGTACTCACCATCACGCCGTCGGCGTATGCGCTTCCGAACTATAACCGCGTCGCTTTGTACGTTGATGGTAAAGTCAACCGTATGTTCGCGTACGCCAACAACGACTATTTTCAACAGGCGGCGAAAATACTTATAGGAAGCGAAACTGCCGACATCGACATCTACGCACTGCGCGTATATGACATCGGATTAACGTCCGAAGGCGTGCATCGCAACTATATTGCTACGCTCGACAGCAATGTAGACAAAGCAACCGAGCAGGCGAGCAACGATGTGATGACAACCGATGGCGGAAGCATCGACTTCGCAAAAGCGCGACAACAGATGAATGTGATGGTTATTGACCAGCGTCCGCCAAACTACCTGACCGGCAATGTAAGCATTACAACCGGCACGAATTTCTGGTGGTACCCGAAAGGTGCGGCCGACTTCTCGCTCACATGGCTCGCGAACCGGTTCAGAGGACAAGGCACCAGTTCAATGACCTATTACAAGTGGAACTGGCGGTGCGATCGTATTGTACAGGTCGGCGGCGTGGCGGCTACAAAGGTTCCGTTCTTCGACGGCGAACCGTCGATTGGTTACTTTACGGCGAAGATTAATTGGGCGTCAAGTATGCAAGACCACAAGGCGGGGGCAACCGCGCTCTTCAACGACGCATATAAGCAGCTCGGACTATCGAATGACTTTACCGATGACGACCCTACTTCGCGCGTAGCGATACACCAAGTGCCGTGTGTTTGCTTTTACAAATACACGGATGAAGAGCAGCAGGTGCAGTATGAGTTTCTCGGTGAGTTCACCGTCGGAGCGGATAAAGGTGATGAGGCTACTTTCAACTATGACGAGGACAAATTCCCCGCCGGACAGATGGTAGAGGGTGCGGACAACTCGCCCGCAGAGGCTAACTTCCTGAAACCGTTCACGGCAGCGCGCATGACCTATAACGAAGATGAAGAGAGTTTGCAAAACCCGTCCGGACAGAACTGCTGGGACTTGGACTGGGGTGCAGATGCAAGCTACTTCACCCTATTCAAGCAGGCATATAACATCGCCTATCAATGCAGTCAAAAGATTGCGCCGTTTGCCGGCACGCTCGCCGATTTACAAGCGCAAGCAAGCAACATACGCAACTCGGGATTGGAGTATTGGCTCACCGGTACCCGCGACCTGTATTTCTACGAACCGGCCGACGGCACGTTCCATCCGTCCGACATTGACGACGGGAACGGAACTATCAACCTTATCACGCAACTCGTGGACAAAGGTTACGGACTGACCGCGGACATGGTTGCCGCTGCGGCGGACGATAACGCGCTCAATGTGCTCTTCTGCGCCGCACGAGTGGCTAAGTTCCGTGCAGAAGCGGGTAACTTTTGGAACATACAAAGCTTGCTATTACAGCAACAAGACCGTGAACTGTTTGCCGGCACGGATGAGCGCGCGAAGAACACTTATTTCCGTATTGCGCTCGTGGATGGTAAATTCTCGGTAATCATAGACGATACGGACACCCGTAACCGTATCGACAACCGCGGGCAGGACAATAAGCCGCCGTATATTGAAGTGCATGACAACTACCCGAACGGACAGCCGTACTTCAACGGTAACGACAGCGTGCTCTGGGACTTGTTGCTCCTTGCTTTTCCTGCTGAGGCGAATACAATGCAAAAGAGTTACCTTGACGGCTTGCAAGCCTTATCGGGCGTAGGTACCGGAAAGTCCCTCGAACGGCTGTATGCGTGCTATACGAAATACTTCGTGGGCATCAAACGCTATTTTCCTGCGCGTATCATCAACACGTTCTCGAAATTCTACGAGGACGCGAAAAATGATAGCAGGTACTCAAACGACACCGACCCGCTCTCACAGGTGCATGGCGACTTTTTCTCTGCCGAAACCAACTGGATACGGCTGCGGCTCATCTACATTATGTCGAAGTACTCGTACGGGTTATTTTCTGCCGCCGGCGAGAACGAGATACTCTTCCGCGTCGCCGGTCAGGATATTACCTATAATATCACGCCGGCCGTGGCGATGTATCCGGCCGTGCGCAACGGTACCTCTATAGTGCGCGGTGCGCGTACCATGGCGGGTGACGTTTGCGGGGTCGTAGTACCCCTCTCGGGAGCCGCCGATCAGCAAAACGGTATACAGGCGGCCGACTATCTCTCAGACATCGGCGACTTCTACGGCATGCAGGTGCACGGCGCGATGACTATTACCGGAAAACGTCTGCAACGCATTTCGCTCGGTCATAAGACGGCCAACATCGTGATAGCGATTACCTCGCTCACGGTGGCCGGTACGCCTTCCGTTCGTACGATAATCCTGTCGCGCATCACTACGCTGGTCGGCGCGCTGAATGTAACGGACTGTACGCACCTTGAAGAAATCAGCTTCGACGGCACGGGTGTTACGCAGGTACAACTGCCTGCCGGTGGACTGCTTCGGAAGATAGAATATGCAGATACGACGGTATACATCAACTTGCAGAACTTCCCGCTACTCGCCAACGCAGGCATCGTTACCACTCCTGCGCAGCTCGCCGCTGTCACGGACTTGCTCATTCAAGACTGTCCGAATGTCGAACCGTTCGAGTTGCTCATTAGTATCCTTTCCGCGCAGGATGCTCAGGGAAGCGGTCACGCCTTAAAGCGGGTGCGATTGGTCGGCATCAACAAGACCTACAACTCCGGAGGCGCAAACATTCTTGGACGTCTGGCGCAGCTCACTGACGGAACCTATCAAGGGCTGACGGCCGCCGGCGTAGTGCAAGCGGGCTATCCGGTTATCGAAGGTAGTTTGACGCTGTACGGAAACGTCTATCAACAGGACATTGATGCCGTGCAGGCGGCATTCCCCGCGCTGACATTGACAGTCGTCGGCGAACGATACATCCGCTTCGTTGACCCGGAAGTACAGCGGGTCGTGGCGAACCGATGGGGAGACGGAACTGGTACTACGCAGACGCAGTTAGATGCGGTGACGGCAATCGAGACTTCGTCTATTTTTGCCGGCAATACGGTCATTACGGATATGTCCGATTTCGGAATTTATTTTCGCAACCTACAAAGAATTAGATATCAAGTCTTCCAGAATATGACCAATCTGACGACGTTCTATCTTGGTCACAAGGTCGTGTTCTCAACGAATAACATCGGTGCATTCAACGGCTGTACCAAATTAGCCACAATAGACTTCGAGAACATAGAGCTGACAACATCGGAATTACAAGGCTCTTTGTTTAATTACTGCGCCTTCACGGAAGTAAATCAGGATACAGACAATGCAAGACATGAGGTGTTTATGTTTATCAACAATAGCAAGTTGAAGAAGTATGTCGGCGTAGAAGGACTGACCAAATGCGAACAACAATTTATGTATGATAATTTGGATTTGTGCGATCTTCCCTCTACGATGACCACCGTCGGTTCAGCGAACGGATTGTTTGCCAGTGGCGGGTTCAAAGTACTGATTTGCCGCGCTACTACTCCGCCTTCGCCCGGTACGCTCGGGTGGGGAAGCAAACAAACCATCTATGTTCCCGATGCCTCGGTTGACGCCTACAAGGCGGCGAGCGGATGGTCGTCCTACGCAAGCATTATCAAACCACTTAGCCAATACGTGCCGTCAGGATAAGAATAACAGACAACAACTATATAGCCGATTCCGGTAAGTGCTTCAAACGTATCGCAGATGGATTAATCATACTCGGCGAGCTGTGGCTCGGATATACCTACTACATCGGCGGCGTGCTGCTTAATGAGCCGAGGCTCGAAGTCATTACCGACTACGAAGAGATAGACATACCGCCCGAATATCTCGAAGGCTACGAACCGCCGCAGCCGGAACCCGAACCTGTGCCGGAACTACCGCAGGAAGAGCCGACCGCCGCGTTCGACCTCAAAACGGAGAAGGTAGAGAAATTGAAAGCTCTCACGGCATACGACACGAGTAGTGCGGTGAATAGTTTTATCGTGCAGATGCCGCTCGGCGGAGAAATAATCGAGCAATCGACATGGATAGATGCCGGCACGCGCACGGTATTTGGACAGTCTATTACCGCTGCGAAGTTGCTCGGCAAGGCGACGGTCGCGCTGCCCTTGCTCGGTCGCATACTCACGCTGCCTACGTCGTGGGCGGAAATGGCTATCGCTCTTATACAAAGCTATGCCGACGAGGCTGCGGTAGTGACGGCTACGCACAAGCTCGCTATCGAAGCACTCAATGAGGTGGCCGCCGTAGTCGCTTACGACTTTACGACCGGCTATCCGGAGAAGATAGTAATCAACTTAAACGAAATAACGCTATGATATTTGAAGGGGGTACGGGATTTGGAAATTGGGCGGGTTCTGTTTTCAAACAGGCGGGGAAATGGGCTTCGTATTTTCTTTCGGGTTTCAATGGTTACGGATGGAGAATATGGCAGCACGTTACCGGCCGGTGGAAACTCGAAATAGATGACTTGACCGTACGCCGGTCGATGTTGGTATATGAACTCATAATAAGCAAGATTCGCGCGCTGATGGGTAGTTTGGCGATTACCCAAGCCCACGGAAAAATCAAAGATATAACCGAAGACGACAATTATTACTATATCGTTTGTGAAGAGGAAACAAACTCTTTTGTCGCAGATGACTTTATACGTATGCAGGTCTTTGAAGCGAATCAACAACGGTATTATCACGTGAAAGTTGAGCGAATAGATAATAACACAACGGTGGTTATACCTAAATCCGAATGGGCAGAAGGAGACAGCGCACCGCAAATAGGCGATGAACTCGTTCAATTTGGTAATGCTACCGATACGACGCGGCAGTCAGCCATCTATCTGCACGCTGACGAGGGGGGAGACCCCGCAATAGACCTGATGGAAGGTATCAATTCAAAGGATTGGTCTAATACCATCAAAACACGCCTTGGAAAGATGAATGGCATACGCGGTCTGTACTGCGTGAATGGGACGATAAAGGCAGTCGATACGGAAGGAAATCTGATGTATCAACTTTATCCGAACGGGGATGTATATTTTAATCAGGGCGGAACTTTTTTTAAAAATGATAAAAGTGGACAGCTCGCCGGCGGAGCTATAAGTTGGGATACGAATAATCGCCTCGTTCTCAGAGGTACGCTCGTGCAATCGCAGTCAGGAGATGTGCAGCCGATCGGCGTATTCCGCGGCGCGTATGACCCTACTCTCACTTACTACAAAGGTGATGAGGTCACGTATTTAGGAGCGACATTCCGAATGATAAGCGACAGTAACGCGACCGGTATAGCTCCTACTAATACGACATATTGGACGGTAATCGCCGCGAAGGGCGACAACGGCGTCGCTAACTGGACGAGTTATGTTTTCAAGTCGTCTGCTACGAAACCTGCTACTCCTACGGGTACGGCACCCATTCCAAGCGGATGGGTAGATGCACCAACTGATTCGACATCGGTATGGTGGATGTCAAAGGCTACTATCAGCGGTGCAACGGGCGCGGCGGGTACATGGTCGACGCCCATACAAGTTACGGGCACACCCGGCGGAAAAGGAGATCCCGGAACAAACGGTAGCTACGTCTTATTTCAATGGGCAGTTAATACAAGTACAACGACTGCACCCACGAGTGGATGGAGCGGAACTACTCCGACGGTTCCTTCGGGTAGCTATCTATGGATGAGACAAGGAACAGTCACGCCACCTGCTACTGCGCCGAGCGCATGGAGTACGCCCGTGCGTGTATCCGGAGAGAAAGGAAGTAAAGGGGATCAAGGGGATCAAGGAAATAACGGCACAGACGGAGCCTATTTTGAATACAGATATGCAAAGAACGGTTCAACGACCGCACCTCCTTCGTTGACGACTACGGATGTTAATCCGTCCGGCTGGACGACGACATTACCGTCTGTCGGGATGTTGGAATACTTATGGATGACCGTCGCAAAGAAATCGGCGGCCGGTGCATTGTTACAAAATTGGTCAACGCCCGTACGAACGAAAGGAAATCCCGGAGATACCGGAGCGAAAGGCGACAAGGGTGATAAAGGAGATAAGGGAGACAAAGGAAATACGGGTGATACGGGATCTGCCGGACCGGCTGTCTTATATCGAGGTGTGTGGTCTCAGTCGGCAATATATTACGGTACACCGATACGCGTTGATGTCGTACAATATAATAGTGCATATTATGTTGCGCGCGTTGATGTTCCTACAACTGACGGAAAAATACCCGCAGGGACACTTCCTACAAATGGGACGTACTGGAACTCTTTTGGGGCTTCATTTGAAAGCATTGCCACTGGATTACTTCTTGCCGAAAATGCGAATATAGCAGGGTGGATATTCCGCAACAACCGGCTTGAATCTCAGACAGGCAATGTGTTCCTTGATGGTGTTAATGGTCAGATACTCGGTATAAAAGGCACATTCAGTGAGCTTACAAGTCCGGACGGCACCCTTGTATTCAAATCGGACGGCACTAATCCCGAATCAGGAGCGACTGCTTTCCAAATTATCGGAAACGTTGCCTTTTCCATACCTGACGGAGGTCATTTTTCTATAAGTGGAGATATGATGATAAATGGAGATATGATGAATTCCGCCGGATTATTTCGAGCGGCCGATTTATCCGTACGCGGCGTGTTCGGAAATATGATAGAGGCGTGGATACGAGTAACCGGTTCAACAGCGTATTATTACTATAAGACGGGTACAACGAGTGCGTCCTACGTGTCGGTGCCATTAACATCTAAAACTTCTGCTCAGGGTCGACAGTATTACGAAATATCGCTATATCCGGCCAGTGTAGACAGTTTGTCGGGTATATGCTTTAATCAGGTCGTATTTACTTCCGGAGCAGCGAATAAGTATTATGTCATAGGTATGACCAATGTGCCTTCGGCCGGCGGAAATTTTACGGCACTGCCGGCCGGTAAACGCGTGCTGATTATCAACTCAAATGATGATGCGAGCGTGTACTTCGCATATATAAGCGGTTGGAATGAACTTGTCGGAGGTCAAGTAAAAGAGGTTGTATCCGTGTATGGTTTGA
>JAISIB010000075.1 GCA_031262265.1 Prevotellaceae bacterium | reverse complement strand
GAAGAAAGAAATAACAAAGTATATTTCCAATAGACGCGCAGGTTTTGAAAGCCCGGCAATAACGTCTTTATCCGTGCGGTATCTGCCGGACGCGAAGCCGTACACGAGGCCGGTCAGCCCGATGCCGAAAGAGAGGAGAAACAAGATGCCGTCCATAAACGGGGAATAGATCAGTTCGTCGCTGACGCTACGCAGGATGCCGTGCGGCATGAGTGCCAGCAGCGATATGGCGCAGGCATAGACGCCGCCACCTGTACATGCGATGAGCAACGCCCGATGTTCGCGGCGCGAGCGGGTAGGGGTTTGCGCCTCGTCCGTCAGGACAGGTTCGTTCGGAAGAGCCGGACATAGGCAGCGTATCGTGATACGGTATATAACAATGGCTATCAAGGGGAAAGATACGGCCATGAAAAAGTAATTGGCCGGTGCACCAATGCTTTCCGTCGATATATGATTGGCGGTGGCTGCCGTCATCGTGATTTGCGAAAGCATAGGGTCGAGAGTGGTGAGTAGGACATTCGCGCTGTAACCGCACGCTACGGAGACGTACGCCGTAATGATGCCGCCGATCGGCGAAAGTCCGACGGATCGGAACAGCGTAGCGGCTATCGGAGTCAACAGCACGTAGCCGGATTCGCCTACGAGGTTGGATAGAAGTCCGAGCAGGATAACCGTTCCGATGCGCAAGCGGCGGACGTTCGTAGCTGCGGTATTTCGGCGGATACAGGCGGCAGATAAACCGGAATGCTCGGCGATGCCGATGCCGAACATGGCGACTACGATAGTACCCAACTGTGCATATTCGGTAAAATAGTTGGTGACGCCGCGTAGCCACCAGCGAATCCCTTCGGCACTCAGCAGATTTTGTACGACGATAGGTTCTCCGGTTTGCGGGTTGATAGCTTCTAAGCCGTAGACATTGCATAGCCATGCCGCAAAAACCACTACTACGGTTAACAAACCGAAAAACGTAGCCGGATGAAGCGTATATCGATTTTTATTCGTCATCGGCTTCCAGATGGTCAATATCTATGATGCGCAGCTCCAACGCTCGCACGACCAAGCGCGTCGCATTGACGCCTCCGTCTCGTTCGTCGGGAGTGAACAAGCGTCCGATAAGTTCGTTTTGCCGTTTCTCCAAAGATTTTACGCCAAACGGCATACTTTTTAATCCTGCGATCATTTCCTTCGTGTATCCCAACGCCAAATGACGCAAGAGCCGCTCGTCATATTCGTCGATGTCGTAGTCAATAATAGCTTCCTGCCTTTTGCTTTCGTTCTCTACCGATCGCTTAAATCGGCTGAGTATTTTCTCCATAATCGGTTCGTTGAATACCCACCGCTTCCCGTCCATCACGGCCTGCACGTCCGTTTTCGTCAGCAGTTCGCCGGTTTTCAGAATGATGCCGGTCGCTCCGGCGTCCAGCACGTCTACCCACAGCCGCTCGTTCAGAATCTCTCCGGTGAAGATTAGTACGCGCACATCGGCGTAACGTTGACGGATATTACGGCATATATCTACGCCGACGGTCGTAGAACCGCCAAGCCCCAAGTCGAGGAGTACCATATCGGGTACTTGTATTTCCATCAACGACCAGAAATCTTTTTCCGTCATCGCAGTGCCGATGATTTCGGCCTCAGGAATTTCGTTGCGGAATATCTCTTCCGTGCCTTTCAGTTCCAGTTTGACGTCTTCTACAATGATAACTTTATAATTCATACGGTCTTCGTTTATTATTGTCGTTAGTTATTCAATTTTCGAGGTTAGATATTTTATTATCTCCGTTTGTTATTTTTCTTTCTCGCTTTGGTATGGTGAACACCACGTTGAATCCTGTCTGTTCGCTTGATTCTGCGAAAATACGGCAGCCTCGCCACCCCACATACTCGTCATGTTCTCTGATGATCTGCTTACAAATCAGGAATGCCGTGCCGCGTAGTTGCTCTCCCGTCCCTTTCATGCGTTGTAGCGAAGGCATAAACAAATCGTTGGCCTCAGCTGCGGATAGCGAGCGACGGTGATCGGTGAACCGGAAGCGGACGAAATGCTCTTCTTCGCCTACGTTAATTTCCAATCGTCCGTGATCGGGGACACTTACGGCGTCGTTAATTAGATTTTCCAGCAGATATTGCAACAGAATCCGGTCGCCCACGACACGAAGCGTCGTCGGTGGCGGATAGTTGACGGTAAGTTGTATGTCTTTCGCTTTCGTTTTATGTATTCGCTCCAAATATCGTTCGGCATCCGACAAGAGATCTTCTACCGGAATGGTAGCCCGTCGGAACGTGACGTCTTCCAACTGACGCGACGCACAAGCATGAAGCAACGTAAAAACGCCTTTATAGTATTCCATCAGTTCAAACATACTGTAGATGGCTTGCCGCTCGTCCGTTGCTGCGTACTTGCCCGCACTTAGCTGCTCTACGATTTGCTTTAACTTGTTGGGATAATACACGGTCTCGTGCTTAATGGCCGACAGACAGTTGTCCAACACCAGATTCTGCACGTGTAGCTGATTATCTTCCCACGATGCGCGATGCGTATCGTCATACGCGGATGCGATGCTACGGTAATGTGTGGCTGGCTTTATGACGGAATTGAATAAGACAATACCCATGTGGCGCGCCACCAGTTCCAATAGCAAGCGGTCGGTCTCCTGTACGGTTCCCCGCCGATGCAAATAGAAAACACCGATGCAAGAAGTCGTTTCGCCGATGTCTACGAGCAAGGGGAAGGCTTGGTGTTCGTCCTCTTGAATGCTTTGACGGCATTCGAAACAACGGTGAACGACTTCGGGTACGGGCTTATCCGGCGGATTGGATGCAAAATTCAACGTTTTTCCGACCTCATCGTACACGGCAATGCCGATAGCGTCTGTTTCTATCCACTCGTTGATACTTCCAAAGATGTCGGTAACGATTCGCTGCGGGACAAATTGCATACTATACGGTTCTCTTTGCAACACTTCCGTTTGTTGTTCGGATGGGGAAGCACCCGACGCATCGAAGATTATCGCGTTGACGTCCAACACTTGTTCCAATTGTCGGCGGCTGCGCAGGCGGGGTCGCATATATAGGAAGTAATACCCAATCGGTAGGGCGATAAATAGCAATCCGACGAACAACAAGGCAATTTTCTTGTTGCGCGTCGAATGTTCCAGTTCGATGTTATACGTTTCCCAAGAGCGATCTTCACTGTACAGTTTGAAAAGCTGTTCGTAGACCGTATTATTATAGTTATATTCGTCCCATCTTTTTAATGCTAAGCAAGATATGGCAACTTCGTTGCGCAGAAAGAGAATCAGATCATAGGATGTTTGAAATCCCTCGTGCCACCAAATCAGTTCTGCGGGTTCTCCGGTATTTTGCAGAGAGAGTAATGCGCCCGTCCCTTTTGCTGCCGTGTATTCTCGATTGAGAATTTGTAAAGCCGAATCGGCATATTGTAACGCCGCCGTATAATTTCCGGATACGTTACTGTGATAGATAGAGTCTTTGAGTGCTTGCAACGAAGATTCGGCATGCAACGTACACGAGAGTATAAATAGCAGCACGCAAGTGGCTGCTTTTTGTAATCCGACGGGTAGTCGAAAGAAAAAACGGCTTCCCTTGTCGCGTTCGCTCTGCACGCCGAACAAACAAACCTCAAACAATTTGCCGCTCTTGCGGTATTTGTCGATAATGCCCTTACAGTTGATTAACCCGAAACCGCTCCCTTTGCGTAATCGTAAGGATTCTGCATCATTATCTTGTGCGCCGATTTGTCGAGAATCGTAGATCTTTTCACTTTCGATGAGGGCAACGTCTTCGGGAGATAGGCCGCGTCCGTTATCCGCGACGCTTATTTCTACATATTGCTCCGTCATCGTAGCCGCGATGCGAATCGTGCCGCCGTCGGGCGTATATTTTCGGGCATTCTCGGCCAATGTGTTGATCATAAACATCGTGAGTGCCTTATCGGCCTTTACGATGGCGGCCGTCGGCTCTACGATCAGCGTTTGCTTGTGCATTTCGAATGCTTTGCGCCCTTTGCCGAGCAATTCAAACAATTCATTGAGGGCGAAGTTCTCTACATTTAGTTTCCACGCGCCTTCTTGTTTCATTTGTATCCAGAGCGTGAGTATTTCGTTGTATTCGTTGATAGCCGTTACAAGTTCGTCGATATACTGATATTTGCTCCGATAATCATTCTCTATGGAGTTATCCGTTCGACGTAGTTTCCGAATTTCATGAAGGATACGATCGATATAAGGAACCATTCCGCTGACGATGGACAAACAGGTCTTTTTCACGATATTCTCCCGTTTGTTGCGTGCGATGTGTCGTTCGTAAACATATCGCTGCTCTTCCAGTGTTTTTTGCTCGTTGTCTAATCGGATAAACGCGTTTCCGTGATTGATTGTCCAGTCGATGTAGGGTTGGATGACGCTTTGTAAGCACGTGTCCTGACCCAGTTGTTTCCAGTCCTCACCGATGGCCTCGTGAATGGCTCGTCGGATTTCTTGCTCACTTACTGCGTAGGGCGGAATGGACGCCGTCACTTTTCGACAAATTGCCAAGATCAGTCGCAGACGTTCGGTTTGCGTGCGATTACGACGCTTGCTCCATCGGTTGAACGACCAGAAAAATCCGATAACCAACACGATGCTCAGCGTTATGAAGGTTAGTATCCAATTTAGTTGCCGAGCTTCTGCTCGTAAGACAAGGTATCGGTTTTCCGCTTCTCGGTCTTGGCGAGTATATTGCAGTATGTCCAGATACGCGTTGCGGTGCTCGTCTGATTTTTGCTTCTCGCCCATGCCGGCATACGAGATACTTAGTTCGGCATGAATGCTGGCTATCCACTCGGGCAGGTTTCGTTCGGGCGTAACATAAGCCAACGCTTTATATATCGAATCGCGTGCTTCCGAGTACCGACCGTGTCGATTGAAGTATTTACCTATGGTCGTGTACGTAGCTGCCGTCTGGTAGTCATCGCCGTATTCTTTAAATAAACCGAGAGCTTGGCGAGCAAGTTGAAGTGCGAACAAACTGTCTGTCGGATACCCCAAACTTTCGAGCGCATACGGGCGTCGGTTTTCTAAGTAAGTAGCATCTGCGCTGTCGATCAGAAGTTCTGCCATTCCTTGTAGGGCGTTAGCTTCAAAGTAAATGTAGTTGTTACTTTGAGCTTGTTGCAAACAAAGCATTAGGTCGTCAAAACTGCGAAGCAGCAAGGAGGTTCCGTCCGGATCTTCGTACAATTCGCACGCTCCGCGCAGGTAATGATAATAGAGCCACTGAGCTTCGTCGTTTTGTAACTCTTCGGGTTGTATTTGGCTCAGAAAGAAAACCGCTTCCGAAGTTTGTCGCAGATAGTACGTATAGACGGCAGACGTCAAGAGAAAGTCCGTATGCGCATAATTAAGTCGCGCAATGGCATGAGGGTCGATGAAATCCGCACGTTCCTCGTCCAAACGGCGCAGACGCTTCACGGCTTTGTTCCTATACTCGTAATATTTCGGATAAAGTGCCTGTCGTTGATAGATTTTCATCAAGCCGATGTCTGCGATGAGCAGTTCTTGTTCGTTTCCCGTCTCGGTATAAATGCGTTTGTACAGTCGTTCGGCTTCGTTGAACTGTAGTTTTACGAACGCGTGAAAGGCCAATTCGCCGACGGCTTCCGCTCGTCCGTTCGGGTAATGCGCTGCTTGTGCCAATGCCCGTTGGGCTGTAAAGTAC
>JAISIB010000061.1 GCA_031262265.1 Prevotellaceae bacterium | reverse complement strand
CCACCAAGCCATCTTTTCGGCATCTTGTTCACGTGTGTACGATGGACTAACATGCGCACTTGTGCATTTCATTCCCAGATCTTCGACACGTTTCTTGAATTCAGCCGGAGCCAATCCGTACACTTTGCCGTCATTGTAGTCGGCAGTTTCCACTGCGGTATAGCCCATTTTGGCTACCGCTTCTAATACAGGCTGAATACCTTGGTCTTTCACCATTTCACGCAAAGAGTAAAGTTGCAAGCCGATTTGTTTTTTATCGGAAGCGGCTTTTCCTGCGCAGGCAGTGAGAAACTGAGGAGCTATCACTCCACCAGCAAGCATCAACGACGCTTGTTTCAGAAAGGTTCGTCTGTTTTGCATAATATACCTCTTATTTAAGATTAATATTTTGAGTTAATTGTTAGCAAATGTATTGATTAATCACATCTCCAACAAAACATTGGCTTTTTTTTTCCTAAAAAACGTGTTTTTTGTGTACTTTTTGAGTATATCGCGGCTATTACAGCGAAGAAATGTCGTAATTTTGCCCCGATATGAACTTAACTAACGTATATATGCGCGGTTTTTTTCTTCTTATCTTATGGAGTTGTATCCCGTTGCTCTCTTGTATATCAACGGCGCAAGCTCAGAACTTTACAGTAGTTATTGACGCCGGACACGGAGGTAAGGATCCTGGTGCGGTCGGCAAGATAGCTAAGGAAAAAGACATCAATTTAAAGGTAGCATTGAAGCTCGGAGAGTTACTTAAAAACCAATCGGACATAAAAACTATCTATACAAGAAAATCCGACGTATTCATTGCTTTGGATAGGCGCACTCAAATAGCGAACGAAGCCGCCGCCGATCTATTCGTCTCCATTCATACGAACGCGCTCCCTAACTCTCGAACATATATGGGAGCTTCTACCTATACTTTAGGTTTGAGTAAATCAGACGCGAACTTAGCCGTGGCCAAGCGCGAGAACGCTGTTATCATGTACGAAAGCGATTATCAAACTCGCTACGCAGGATTCAACCCGAACTCTTCCGAATCTTACATTATCTTCGAGTTTATGCAAGACAAATATATGTCGCAAAGCGTTCATCTGGCGGATTTATTGCAACGGCAGTTCAAGAGCCATTGCAAACGTACCGATCGCGGTGTTCATCAAGCCGGCTTCTTGGTCTTGAAAACGGCGGCGATGCCCAGTGTTCTGATAGAACTCGGATTTATCTCTTCGCCCGAAGAAGAAAAGTATTTAGTATCCGAAAACGGCACGAGCACTTTGGCGCGAGGTATATACAATGCCATCGTATCCTACAAGGATGAACAACTATCTCAGCGAGCAGAAGCCGAACGTCTGGCTCGTACTGCACGACCGGAAGGGAAACCTGTACCGAAGGTCATACCTGATAGCATCCCGGAAGCTGCTCTTGAAGGTAACATACCGCTTCCGATCGTCAACACTCCCACCCCATCCGCCGCAGTGCGTCCGAAAGCAACACCCGAAGTGACCAAAGAAAAAGTTTCGACCGATGGTAAAATCACATTCGCCGTACAAATACTGACTTCTACCGAGAAACTGAAACCTACGGACTATCGTTTCAAAGGGTTGAAAGACGCGGAACACTACGTCGAAAGAGGTATTTACAAATACATCTACGGTTCTTCCGACAACTACGAACAAGTGCTGAAAACTCGCCGTACCATTGCATCCAAATTCAAAGACGCTTGGATCGTCGCGTTCCAAAACGGAAAGCGCATAGACACGAATCAAGCCGTCGAAGCATATAAGCAACAAAACAAACGATAATATAATCTACAAGATATGCCTTCACTCAAAAAGAATTTCACCAAAGAAGCCAAGATCGGCATCGTCGGAGTCATAGCCCTATTCATTTTAATCTATGGCCTTAACTACTTGCGCGGTGCGCGTTTATTCCATCCGACAGTTTACTTCTTCGTCAAATACGCCCATATTAACGGACTCAGCAAGTCAAGTCCCGTGTATGCCGACGGCTTCAAAGTGGGCATCGTCAGCGACATTATTTATAATTACGAACGAGCTAACGACGTCGTTGTCGAAGTGGAATTGGACACGGAAATGCGTATCCCGAAAGGAAGCACCGCCGAATTGGAAACGGATATGCTCGGGAGCGTACATATGAACCTGCTGCTTAGCAACAATATGCGCGAGAAATACGCCATCGGGGATACGATTCCCGGCATATCAAGTGCGGGCGTCATGGGACAGGTTGCCGATATGATGCCGCAGGTGCAACGCATGATACCTAAGTTGGATTCCATACTAAGCGCACTCAACGTCCTGCTACATGACGAAAATATTCCCGCCACCTTACAGTCTATTCGCCATACGACAGCCAATTTGGAAACGACGACAGGTCATTTGAACGGTTTGCTACGCACGGACATTCCGCAGATAACGGGAAAATTGATTCAGCTCGAAGATAATTTTCTCGCGATCAGTGAGAACTTGAAAGAAGTAGATTATGCCGAGACCATACGACAGGTGCAAAATACGCTGACTAACGTACAACTGCTCACCGACAAGCTCAATCGGAAAGACAATAGCTTGGGCTTGTTACTCAACGACGATGGTCTGTATCGCAACCTAAATACAACGGTCACCAACGCCTCAACGCTGTTGGAAGACCTCAAAGCCCATCCTAAAAGATACGTTCATTTTTCTATTTTCGGACGGAAAGAGTAGAACGAATCCGCCACTCCGACGGATAAAGATTGTTCGTACGATTGCCCAGATGCTTGATAAATCCGAGCGGCAAGCCGTCGTATGCCACCAATGCGTAGCCGCGTGGAATTATTTGAGTATCCGGTGAAAATATCTCCCTACGTAAATAATTTATCGCGGCTTCATAATTCATTTTCACAGTAGGAAAATTTTCCTGCCTCAGCATGGTAGTGAGAGCAAGTGCGGGAGCGGGCACAAAATCTTTTCCTTTCCGTTCGCCTATCTCCGTACCCGGCGACAATATATTCAGATGAGCGCACCATTGCTGCACTTGTGCATAATACGCAGCGCGTACGGCGTACACCGTAGTGCCTCGCAAGAGCGAACGAAAACTGTCGGCGTCTATCAACCACTCGGACGGAAAATCCGCTGACGGATTGTTCTTCGTCCGTTTGCCTTTGCCGTCCGCATACCGACGGGGCGTAGCGTCCGTTTTGCGTATCACAGCCATGAAGAAGCCCTCGCCCCGCGTGCGATGCGGCAAGAAACGATACACAGGAAAGTCAGAACCGTTCAGATTGCCCGTCACATTCCACGCTTCCGGCACAGGTAATGCGACGACCTCTCCTCCTAATTCCGATAAGATCCATGCAATATTTTCTTCGTTCTCTCGGCAGTTGAACGTACAAGTAGAGTAAATCAGATAACCTCCTTCGCGCAATGACGGCCATACGTCGGCTATGATGCGCCGCTGCCTCCTACTGCACATTTCGACGTTTGCTTCGCTCCATTGCGCAACAGCTGTCGGGTCTTTGCGAAACATTCCTTCGCCCGAGCACGGCACATCTGCCACGATCAAATCGAATACTCCGGATAGGCGACCATAATCTGACGGGTCGCTCTGAGCAACGACCACGTCGGGCATTCCCCATTTAAAAAGATTCTCTTGTAAAATAAACG
>JAISIB010000041.1 GCA_031262265.1 Prevotellaceae bacterium | reverse complement strand
GTGCCTCGCTCGTCGGGTCGAAAATAATGCCGGAAGAGCTATTCCTGTCAATGAGTGCGTTTCTCATTTCTCCCAATCCCGCATCCGCGCGTATTCCGATACCGTTGAAACCAGCTTTTATTCCGAGCCGCGCATGATAAGTCTCGAAGCTATTCTCCAATTGAGTGCGATGCGACATGGCAAAGGGGTTTATACGAAGCAATTGCCGCTGATCATTGCTGACAACTCCGCCCGTCGCTTGTGCGAACAGTGTGACGCGTTCGGCAATCGTCAGACCTGCGTAGACGTCGGGAGCTACTCGCAACGTTTTCTCCATACCGGATTGAAACATCACATGCATGCCCAGCCGAATATTCCATAGCCCGCTGGTCAGTAGATAGTAGGGTGTGAGCTGAACGAACAAAGGATTTTTGTATTTCTCCCAATCATAGGTTCGTTGCTCGGCTTGGCCGGCGATTCCGATACGACTTTCTTCTGTCACCGGCGACCAAAAGTCAACGGAAAGACGTAGCTGATTTTCGCGAAGCAGTCCGTTCTCCGGCGTAAGGTCTTGGTCAATATCATCCGCTACGGAGTGGCGTTGAAATGTCAAGTATTGGAGGTTGATAACATACTGCATGGGCGCGTCTTCGTTCGTGGAAGAGAGTGCCAATCGAGCGTCTGCCTGTGTGTTTCGTTGGCGGGAAAATAGAGATAACGGTAGGAAATTATAATTATCTACGCCGAATGTGCCGCTTACTCCCAAGCTTATGCCGCTGAAATTATGAAGATAATCTGCTCCGATACGTGTGCTATAAAAACGATGTGCCCACTTGGTTGGCATATCGGGGTATGCGCTTTGCATTGGTAGCTTGGCGTTCATGCCGTTGAACGATCCGGAGATATTCAAACGGTCGCGTCCGGACAGACGAAACGTGTAATTGCCCAATACGTCCGCATTTCCGTTGTTTCCGTAGCCAATGCGCAGATAGCCCGGTGCAGGCAACGGAGTTTCCGTGCGGGCTAAGGCGTGCGCCGTCGGCGATTGGGGCACGTTTTCTATCGGATGTTGTCGGAGTGAGTATTCTACGGCACGCGGATGACTCGATAACTCGGGTATGGGAGGCAGTATATTTACTTTGCGGGCTTCTCCTATTTGCAGGGTATAGGTTTGTTCGACGACCACACTTCGTTGAAGTGTCGTATCCTGTTTCTCGGATTGCTGAGCTACGGCACTTGTGGGGAGTAGCCACCAGACAATCACGCTATACAAGGGCAATCGGCGAACTGCCCGCACGATAAAGGTATTATGGCTTTGCATTGAGTTTATTCAATTGGTTAGTGATCATATCTTGAATACCATCGTTTTTCTCCGAATAGTTTTGGCGCAGGCTAAGCAGGTATTGGCGTGCGTCCAGCGTGTCTCCTTTGGCCATATACACGTCGGACAGCAGCAAAAATCCGCGTGCGAGCCAATAGGTGTGCGGCGTACTTACTTCAATAAAACTTAATAGTTCTTTTTCGGCTGCGTCGTAGCTTCTATCTCTGTATGACAGTTCGGCAATCAGGTATCTGGCTTCGGCGCCGAAAGAGTTTCGCGTATCTTGTGCCAACGTCGTTAGGTCGGACAAAGCCGCTTGGGTATTTCCTTCGCTTAGATAGGCTTTTGCCCGACAGTAGCGTGCTTCGTTCGTCTGTTCCGGCGTTAAATTAGTCTCGGCCAATAGATAGTCGGCGGCTTTGATGGTAGCAGTATGTGCGTCCGTCAGGAAAGCGGCGCGTAGCATGCCGATCTCTGCCAGTATCCGGTTGGTATCTGTGCTTGCTTTCTCTCTCAATTGCTCGTAGGTAGTCAGCGCATCGGCGTATTGTTTTTGATCATACTGCACGGTGGCGCGCACGAGTAGGGCTTCTTCTGCGTAGGGCGAATCCGGATAGGCGATTAAGGCGGCACTGTGTGTCAATACCGCATCGTAATCTTTTCGTTCGTTAGCCATGCGCATCAAATAGTAGTGTGCGTTGAGCGCAAACGCGCCTTCGGGGAACGATTGTAAATAACGTTGCAGACTGGCGGCGGCTTGCTCCTTCTGACCGCGGGCATAGATGCGTTCGGCAGCCACGTAAGTGAGCGAATCCTGCTCGTTTACATTTAGTCGCATGCCGGCCGGTTGTTCGGCTGTCCATTGCGCATATTCATCTACGCGGTCTGTATCAATATAGATGGACTGCAAGTCTTGTAAGGCGAGCTTGGCTTCGTCGCTGCCCGGATAGCGTTCTATGACGCGCTTATAGGCGGCGATAGCTTGTTCGTATTCGTTGGCTTGATAGTGTAGTAGTCCGATTTCGGCGGCCGCTTTGCGCGCAACCGGAGCTACGGGGTAGCGTTGCAACAGTTCCTCAAACGTTTTACCGGCCTGCTGCCTATTGTCCATAAGCACGTAGGCTCGTCCTTTTTCATACATAGCATCTGTCACGTAGGGAGACGCCGGAAATTTTCCGATCAGTCGATTAAGCAAATTGATCTTACCGGCGTAATCTTTTTGCAGTCCGGCCACCAAAGCCATTTGGAAGAAAGAATAATCACCTACGCCGGTATTGAAACTTTCGGCTTGTGCGTACGCATTATTGGCGCGGCTGAAATCTCTTGTCATAAGGTAACAATCGCCTAAGCGGTTATATGCGTCGGCCAACGACTGCGGATGGTCGCGTTCCGAGCGTACGTATTGTTCCAATCGGGTACGTGCGCGGTAGTAGTCCGTCTGTCGGAATGCGATATACCCCAGATTGTAATAGACCAAAGCGTTGACGGCCGACGGAGGCGTGAGGTTTAAGTAGTGCGTATAGTCGGTGGTGGCCTGAGGGAGTTGGTCTGTGCGATAGTGGGCTTCGGCGCGCCAATAATAAGCTTCGGCAGTCAATTTACGATTGCTTTCTGCATTAATAGCCTGCCCCAAATAGGCGATTGCCCGCGTGAAATCTCCTCCGGCAAAAGCTTGCGTACCCAATTGCAACAAGATGTTTTGTTTTATTTCCAAGACGCGTTGATCGGGCTGTTTAATGCGGTTGATAGATTGCAGTGCCGCTTCATAACTGTGCGTATTCAAATAAACATCCATGAGGTGGTTGTTCACACGATCGGCGTAGACGGATCGCGGAAACTCGTTGAGAAAACGCTCGAAGACCGTGATGGCCTCACCGAAGGCGGAGAAAGACGTATCATATAGGCACATCGCGTAATTATATGCGGCTTGTTCCTTAATTCCGGCGTCCGTATCCAGCGCGGCGGCTTGTTGAAAGGCCATACGGGCTTTGGTTCGGTCGTTTTCCGGTAGTTGTAGATAGGCCAGTCCCAGATGCCAGTATGCGCTCTGTGTCAGTTCATCGTTGTAGGCGGTGGCTTTCAACAACTCGGTCGCCGCTTGTCGGTAGTCTTTGGTTTGAAAATACGCCATGCCTAACTTATATTCATCGGGATGTTGCAACGCGCCGCCTTCGTCACAGAAAGTTTCGTATTCTCGTATAGTTGCTGCATAATTGTCTTGTGCGTAGGCGATGGAGCCTAAGTAGTAAGCGCACGAGCGGGCGCATGATGCGTCTACCGTACGCAAGACTTCAAACCAAGCGGCTGCCTCGCGAAAATTTCCGGTGAGATAATAACTAACAGCCATTTGGTAAGTCAATTTATCGCGCTCGCCGGTGGGCAGTTGTTCCAAATTGGAGGAAGACAACAAAGCCACTGCCGTGTCGTAGTCTCCCGCTAAGTAATAGGAAGAACCTAACATCGCCTCCAAACTATGGCGATGAGGAGTATCCGGATAGGTAGTCAGGTATGTTTCGAGGCGGCTGATGACGTCGGCGTCCTGTTGTGCGTAGGCGATGCAGGTCAGCATATACTCGGCCTCTTGCCGATGTTCATCGGAGTGGGTGAGGTATCGGCTGAGCAACGTGTGTGCGGCGGTATAGGCTTTCTGTGTGAACAATAGAGAGCCTTGCCGGTAGTCGGCATCGGGAGAAAGTGGAAATTCGGGCGTTTGTGCGTGTATGGAAATAGAGAACAGACAGCCCAAAATCGCAAGGTTACAGAGCTTTTTCATACGCTGAACGGATATTTGTACGGACAAAGGTACAATCTTTTTCGCTCGTTGCAATATGCGCGTTTGTTTTTGGAACAACTTACTTCGTTTTTGGGACAACTTACGAGGAAATTTGATTATCAAAGCCGGAAAATATCATATTCCCGCACAAAAGTTTTTTCATCTCAAAGAAACATCGTACTTTTGTGCCCTATTATTCCGCAACAGGTTCGGCAAGCGTCTTTTCGTGAGAGGAGATCACCTGACGGAGCAACCGTATAATAATAAACAAATGTACGTAATTGTAGAGATTCAAGGTCAGCAGTTTAGAGCAGAGGCCGGAAAGAAATTGTTCGTTCATCACATCAAAGGTGCCGAAGAAGGGGCTACGGTGGAGTTCGACAAAGTGTATTTGGTGGAGAAAGACGGCGCGATTACCGTCGGAACGCCGTTGGTAGAAGGCGCAAAAGCAATTTGCGAAGTGGTTACGCCGCTGGTGAAAGGCGAGAAAGTGTTGGTGTTTCATAAAAAACGCCGTAAGGGACATCGTAAATTGAACGGTCATCGTCAGCAATTTACGGAACTAAGTATCAAAGAAGTAGTAGCTTAATCATTAAAACAAGAAGAAATGGCACATAAAAAAGGTGTCGGCAGTTCGAAGAACGGCCGCGAATCGGAAAGTAAACGATTAGGCGTCAAAATATTCGGTGGTGAGCTTTGCAAGGCAGGAAACATCATCGTGCGCCAACGAGGTACGGAATTTAATCCGGGCGTGAACATGGGTATGGGACGCGACCATACGCTGTACGCTTTAATAGACGGTACTGTACACTTCAAGCGAGGAAAAAATGACAGACGCTGGGTCTCCATCCTCCCGCTGAGCGTGGAAGCGAACGCCTGATAAGGTAGGATTCTTAGCGAATACCGCAAAAAGGAGAAAACAAAGGGGATGTAGTCCGTAGCGATTGCATCCCCTTTATATATAAAACTGACTTAATGAAAGGATAAAACGATGTTGACGATTAAACAAATTACGGAGAATACGGAAGCGGTGGTGCGCGGGTTGCAGAAAAAGCACTTTGCAGATGCGGAAGTCGTTGTAGACAAAGTGATAAAGAAGAATAAAATACGTATACGTACCCAAACAAAACTGGATAACAATTCAGCTGATATTAAGAAGCAGTCTATACTTATTGCAGAGGCAATTAAAAAAAAACATAATAGGAAAGCTGATCGATTGCGCAAGGATGTTTTGCAATTGAAAGAAACAAATAGTACATTGCGAAAGAAGATGGATGCAGCTGATAAGTCTCTGCAAAACCTACTTTATAAGATACCAAATCTACCCTATGAAGAAGTGCCCGAAGGCGTAGGAGCTGACGACAACGTGGTGGTTCGTACCGGCGGTTCGCTCGATGAACTGCCTGCCGACGCTTTGCCGCATTGGGAACTGGCTAAGAAATATAATTTAATAGATTTCGACTTGGGCGTAAAAATAACGGGCGCAGGATTTCCTATATATAAAGGTAAAGGCGCACAGTTGCAACGGGCGCTTATCAACTTCTTTCTGGATGAGGCGCGAGTGGCCGGTTATACGGAGATTATGCCTCCGACCGTTGTCAATGCCGCTTCGGGCTACGGCACGGGGCAATTGCCGGACAAAGAAGGACAAATGTATCACTGCGAAAAGGACGATCTCTATCTGATACCGACGGCGGAAGTGCCGGTGACTAATATTTATCGCGACGTCATTTTGGACGCTAAGCAATTGCCTATCAAAAACTGTGCCTATACGCAATGCTTCCGTCGCGAAGCCGGCTCGTACGGAAAAGATGTGCGCGGGTTGAACCGGCTGCATGAGTTCTCGAAAGTAGAAATCGTACGAATCGACAAACCCGAGCACTCGCGCCAATCGCACGAGGAGATGTTGGCGCATGTGGAAGGCTTGTTGCAAAAGCTGGAACTTCCGTATCGAATTTTGCAGCTCTGCGGCGGTGATATGAGCTTCACGGCGGCGATATGCTACGACTTTGAGGTGTATTCCGAAGCGCAAAAGCGTTGGTTGGAAGTTAGTTCCGTCTCCAACTTCGATACGTATCAAGCCAATCGACTGAAATGCCGCTATCGCACGGCGGATAAGAAGATTGAGCTGTGCCACACGCTGAACGGATCGGCTCTGGCGTTGCCGCGCATCGTGGCCGCGTTGCTCGAAAATCATCAGCAGGCTGACGGCATTCGTATCCCGCAAGCATTGGTTCCCTACTGCGGTTTCGAC
>JAISIB010000053.1 GCA_031262265.1 Prevotellaceae bacterium | reverse complement strand
ACTCCTACGGCAAAGGCCAAAGCCTCGTGTTCGATGATCGGCCGCAACTCGTAACGCTTGCGTTCGCTCAATTGTTTGGAATCATTGAGGCTGGAATTGTTAAAATCGGCAGGTAGAATGACGGCCGCCGCAAAGACCGGACCGGCGAGGCAGCCTCTACCTGCCTCGTCGCATCCGGCTTCTGTGCGGTTCTCTTGTAGATACGGCAATAACATACTGCAAAGTTACATTTTCCGCGTCAGTTATCGCGCATTCGCGGTGAGTTATGATACGAACTTTGTCAGTTATTGCGTGCTCTTTCGGTTAAAATAAACTCCACGCAACGGTCATGCCCGCCATGACGATAGATACCATGCTCATCAGTTTAATGAGGATGTTCAGGCTGGGGCCGGAGGTGTCCTTAAACGGGTCGCCGACGGTATCGCCTACGACCGTCGCCTTGTGCACTTCGCTCCCTTTGCCGCCGAAGTTACCTTCTTCGACATACTTCTTGGCGTTGTCCCAGGCACCGCCTGCGTTGGCCATGAAGATAGCCAATACGAAGCCGCAACCCAGTCCTCCTACCAGCAGCCCAACGACTCCCGGCACGCCGATAAGCAAGCCGATGGCGATGGGCGTAATAATGGCGAGCAACGACGGGAGAATCATGGCGTGCTGTGCACCTTTGGTCGAGATGGACACGCAGCGTTCGTAATCGGGTTCCGTTTCGCCGGTCAGAATACCTTTTATTTCGCGGAACTGCCTGCGCACTTCGTCTACCATGTTACCGGCGGCGCGTCCGACGGCATTCATTGTCAAGCCGCAGAACAGAAAAGCCATCATCGAGCCGATAAATATCCCGACCAATACTTTCGGATTCATCAGCGTAATGTCGTAATAGTACATGAAATCGGTGAATCCCGCGTTCTTAATCAGAATTTCGTCTCCGTCGGGGAATACGAGCACGGTCTCTTCCAGTCTGAGCAAGCCGATGCGTATCTCTTCGATGTATGAAGCCAGCAATGCCAAGCCCGTCAGGGCTGCCGATCCGATAGCAAATCCTTTGCCCGTCGCAGCGGTCGTGTTGCCCAACGAGTCGAGTGCGTCCGTGCGCTGACGTACCTCCTTGCCCAAACCGGCCATTTCGGCGTTCCCACCGGCATTGTCGGCAATCGGCCCGTATGCGTCCGTTGCCAGCGTGATGCCTAAGGTAGACAGCATACCGACGGCGGCGATGCCGATACCGTATAGTCCCATGCCGACGTTCGTAAAGTCGAATCCGGCCGCAAACAAGTAAGAAGCCAGAACGCCGATAGCTACGGCAAATACCGGAATAGCTGTGGAAAGCATTCCCAATCCGATGCCTGAAATGATAACGGTGGCGGGGCCTGTCTGACCGGCTGCGCTCAACCGTTGCGTCGGTTTGTAGGATTGCGAGGTATAGTATTCCGTCGACTGCCCGATCACGATGCCGACGATCAGTCCGACAATGACAGAACAAGCGATCCATTGCCAATTATCAATGCCGAGTATCCACAGGATAAGGAAAGTGGCGCAGGTAATTAAGGCAGAGCTTAGGTTGGTGCCAAATCCCAATGCGCGCAGCAGCTGTTTCATGCCTGCGTTTTCTTTGGTTCTGACGGCGAAGATGCCTACGATGGAAAGAATAATGCCGACGGCAGCGATTAGCATGGGCGCGATGACGGCCTTGAACTGCATATCTACGTTACCTGTGGACATGAATGCGGCAGCCCCCAAGGCGGCCGTACTAAGTATCGAGCCGCAATACGATTCATACAAGTCGGCTCCCATACCGGCCACGTCTCCTACGTTATCTCCCACGTTGTCGGCAATCGTCGCAGGATTGCGCGGATCATCTTCGGGAATGCCGGCTTCCACTTTGCCGACCAAATCGGCACCCACGTCGGCCGCTTTCGTATAGATGCCGCCTCCGACGCGTGCGAAGAGAGCTTGCGTGCTGGCACCCATGCCGAACGTAAGCATGGTGGTCGTAATAATGCCGAGCTTGTGCATCGGGTCGAGCGCATCGGCAGGTATCGCCCATTCAAGGAGTAAATACCAGAAAGAGATGTCGAGTAGTCCGAGTCCCACGACGACCAATCCCATCACCGCGCCGCTACGGAAGGCGATGCGCAGGCCTTTGTTCAACGACTGACGCGCTGCGTTGGCCGTGCGTGCCGAAGCGTACGTCGCCGTCTTCATTCCCAAGAAGCCCGCCAAACCGGAGAAGGCTCCGCCGGTAAGAAAAGCGATGGGCACCCAACCGTTTTGTACACCGAAACCTGCCATGACGGCAAACAAAACCGACAGGCAGACAAACACTACGAGCACAACTTTATACTGTTGTTTCAAATACGACATAGCACCGCGGCGAACGGCAGCAGCTATCTTCGCCATGATTGCAGTGCCCTCACTTTCTTTCATCATCTGCCGATAAAAGAAATACGCGAAACCAAGTGCCAGCAAAGAGGCAATAGGTACGAGCCAGAAGAAAGGGTAATTCATAGAATACTAATTAGTGTCTTACGATTATTAAGTTTATTTATCGCTCAAAATTAGAGATTATTTGCCGAAAGTATGACGAAATACCTAATAAAATCCATGAAGATGCTGTATATTTGCCCGTTCAAACCCTAAGAAAGAGAAGAATCATGAGTTTCAGCCAAAAAAGTAACGCTATCTTCGAGCAAGCTATCGCCGACTACCATCAAATAGACAATATAAACGCTCCCATATCCAATCCGTATGATGCGCAAGATATTGCATACTTCCTGTATTTGAAATGTTGGATTGATACCGTGCAGTGGCACTTGGAGGATTTGATACGCGACCCCCATATAGATCCCGTCGATGCACTGGCTTTGAAACGACGTATCGATGCCTCCAATCAGGAGCGCACGGATTTGGTCGAGCGCATTGATGCGTATTTCCGCGAGCAATATAGGGAGGTGACGCCTCTGCCCGATGCCACTATCAATACGGAAAGTCCGGCGTGGGCGGTAGACCGTCTGTCTATTCTGGCTCTGAAAATCTACCATTGGCAGCAAGAGGCGCAGCGGACAGACGCAACGCCTGCTCATCAGGCGCAAGCGGAGCATAAGCTACATATTTTGTTGGAGCAACGAACCGATTTATCGACGGCGATTGACCAATTGCTGGCAGATATTGCGGCGGGGCGCAAATATATGAAGGTTTATCAGCAGATGAAGATGTACAATGATCCGGAACTGAATCCGGTACTGTACGCAAAGAAGTAGCTGCGTCTATTTTCGCGGTTACTTATCGAAATAAGATACGGCAAAAAAACAATAACAAAGCAAGATATTTGAAGACGACCGTTCCTAAACATGTGTTGGTACTACGCTTCTCGTCGTTTGGCGATGTGGCGATGACCGTACCTGTGATTGATTCGTTGGCACGCGCCTATCCGAAGACACGAATAACGGTGGTAAGCCGCGCCCGCTGGGCGTTGTTGTTTGCCTATATGCCGGACAACGTACGTTTCGTGAGCGTAGATCTGGAACGAGCGTATCGGGGCGTGTTTGGCGTGTTTGGTCTGTTCACCCACTTGAAAGAAGAACATCCGGATGCAGTGGCTGATTTACACGACGTGATGCGTACGCAATATGTGCGCCTCTGCTTTCGGTTGAGCGGGGTGCGTGTGGCCTATATTCGCAAAGGGCGTGCGGAGAAAAAACGCTTAACCCGTCGTACCCATAAGGTGATGCAACCATTGGCAAGCTCGTTCGAGCGTTATCTATCGGTGTTCCGCCGTTTGGGCTTCGAGTTTAATCTATCCTTCCGGTCGATTTATCCGCCGACCGAGATTCCTCCGTTGCCTTTGCCCGCGCTGACCGAAAAATCTACGGATGAGCGTTGGTTGGGCATCGCTCCTTTTGCCAAGTACCCAGTCAAAACGTATGATCCGGAAGGCATGCGGCAAGTCATAGCCGCCTTTGCCGGTCGTTCGGGCGTGCGCGTTATTTTGTTCGGCGGCGAGGGCGGTGAAGCACGAACGCTTGCCGAGTGGGCAAGCGACTACCCGTCGGTCATTTCTGTGGCCGGTCTGTTGGATATGCGCCAAGAGTTGGCACTGATGAGCCGCTTGGATGTCATGCTCTCTATGGATTCGGCCAATATGCACCTCGCTTCGTTGGTTGGCGTACCGGTCGTTTCCGTTTGGGGAGCCACTCATCCGTATGCCGGCTTTTTGGGTTGGGGGCAGCGCGAAGAAGACGTGGTACAAGCGGATTTGTCGTGTCGCCCATGTTCGGTGTTCGGCAACAAACCTTGTTACAAAGGAACATGCGAGTGTATGAAAATGCTATCGCCCGACTGCGTCATTCGTAAAATCGACCGATATGTGGCCGGTTGATGCGTTGAAATATGTATTTCGTACCGGGAAGAACAGCCGTTTCCCGTATATATTGCGCAATCTGGTGCGCTATTACATAGAGCCGAACGCGTATTTTCGAAGAAGAAGGGAGCGTTTGTTGGCTGCTTTGGAGCAGCGAGACGACAAAGCGTATATATTGGATCGCGTCAACTACTATTGCAAGCTTTCGGAGCCGGTGCTTTTGTCTGACGAGGCGAAACGCGTCGGCGACTTCCGCCGGAAAGGACACGGCTCGGTTTATTTTTTCGATTCTTATGAGTTTGTTCGCTATTTCCCCGTTCGTTTGCGTTGGAAATACCTGTTCGGCGACATACGCGCCGTGCAAGCGGAACCGACGATCGTCAAATCTCGTCCGCTGGGCGTAGACAATCGCAATTCCGTACTGCTTAATTTGGAGAAGATACGCCATTTCATTGCGTTGAAAGACCGTCTATCGTTTAAGCAGAAGATAAACAAAGCCATCTTTCGCGGTGAAATAAGCGGGAAACCTCATCGTATCGCTTTCTTCGAACGTTGGTTCGGCCATCCCTGTTGTGACATTGGAGAATTCGGTCGTCGTTATACGAATCCCGCTTGGCGTGGCACGAAGCTGACGCTCTACGAACATTTGCGGTATAAGTTTATCATTTCGCTGGAAGGAAACGACGTGGCCAGCAACTTAAAATGGATTATGTCGTCCGATTCTTTGGCGATTATGCCGCGTCCGACGTGCGAGACTTGGTATATGGAAGGCAAACTACTGCCCAATGTCCATTACGTGGAGATTCAATCCGATTACTCGGACTTGGAAGAGCGTATGAACTATTATACGAATCATCCCGACGAAGCGGAGACGATTATTCGCAACGCGCAGGCGTGGCGCGCACAGTTTAACGATAAGCAGCGCGAACGGTTGATTTCGTTGCTGGTATTGGATAAATATTTCCGTATGACGGAACAAGAAGATCTTCTATGACTGCCGTTCTCATCCCCGTATATAAATCTGCGTTGTCCGCTTTGGAGCGCAAGTCGCTACTGCAAGCGTACGACGTGCTCGCCCGTTATGACCTGATCGTCGTAAAGCCGGCGTCGTTAGACCTGTCCGCGTGGACGGAGGAGTTTCCGCGCTTGCAGTTTTTCGATTTCCCGGATGAATACTTCCGTAGCATCGGCGACTACAACCGGTTGTTGCTTTCGGCAGCGTTCTATCAGCGTTTCAGAACATACGAGTATGTGCTGATTTACCAGTTGGATGCTTGGGTATTTCGCGATGAATTGGCGGAGTGGTGCGCACGTGGTTTCGATTACATCGGTGCTCCGTGGCTTCAGAAACCAATTTATCGGTGGCCGCTCGTTCGTTCGTATATGCAGTGGCTACACAAAAGGAAACTTCAAACGGGCAAACCCTCCAAACAGTCGTTATATAATCGGGTAGGTAACGGCGGTTTGTCGCTACGGCGAGTCGAAAGTCATTTGCGCGCCGTACTAAACTATCAATCGCGTATTGCTTGGTTCTTAGCGCAGCCGCGTTCGCACTTTTATAACGAGGATGTGTTTTGGGCGACCGAAGTTCCCGAATTTATCTACCCCTCTCCGGAAGAGGCGTTGCGTTTCTCGTTCGACAAGTATCCCGCGTACTGCTATCAACTGACCGGCGGCCGGCTGCCGTTCGGTTGCCATTCGTGGTACAAGCGTAAGATGCGAAAATTCTGGCAGCCCATCATCGGATTTTAATAGCGGATAGATGTTTGAGATTACGTTTGAGACCAAGTGTTACGAGAATGATTGGGAGTACTTACTGAAAACGTCCCATTTGGAACACATGATAGCCGCTTGTCAGACGCCCTTTACGTTTCGGCAACTGATTATAAACAACGTAGCCGCTCCCGAAACCGTGGCGCATTACGCGCAAAAGAAAGTAGACGCGGGAGTGATAGACGCGTTCTATTTCGTAGATGATTATATCGCGGACGCACTGAAAGCCTACGGCTTGACGAGAGAAGCGTTGGGGAAAGGCTATTATTATTCTTGTTCGGAATTGGTAGGCATCTATCTTTCTAAAACGAAATTTCACCTGCATTTCTCCGGCGATGCTTTCATGGTGGCCGCCAAGTCGCCGGTCGGATGGATTACGGAGGCGTGTCGTTTATTAGATAGCGATCCGCAGTATTTCGTGGCCAATCCTACGTGGAACTACCGGTTCGATAAGGCGAAGCAAGAGTCGTTCGGGCATATCGGGAACTTCTATGTGGGCTACGGATTCAGCGATCAGTGTTATTTGATACGCGCTGCCGACTTTCAGGCACCGATTTATGGTTACGAGCACGAATTGTCCGCACGCTATCCTGCCTACGGCGGCGAATTGTTCGAGAAGCGCGTAGACGCGTATATGCGTACGCATCAGCGACTACGTCTGGTATCCACGACGGAAACCTATATCCATCGGAACTTCCGAAAGTCGAAATTGTATCGCAGGATGGCGTTGTGGTGGCTCGGTCACGGCACGCGCGATGTCTGGCGGTTCTTCCGGTTAGCGTATTATAAGCATCGGCGGGGAATTTGATTTTCATGGTTTTTTGGCTACATTTGCCCGCTAAAAGCTCCTACTACTATGAGACAACGCATTTTACACTACGCCCTTTTGTGCTTGATTGCGCCCGCGGCATTCGTCGGCTGCACGCGCCGCGCATCCGAGCCGTTGCCTGCCTTACCACAGGCGGAAGCCCTTATCTACACGCACCCCGACAGCGCATTGCGCTTGTTGGAACGATTGTCTTCGTCCGCTGCCCGCGCCGGCCGCGAAGATCGTGCCACGTGGTGCTTGCTGATGACGCACGCACTCTACAAAAACTACCGCCCCATTGCCGATGATTCGCTACTGAACATCGCCGCCGACTATTTCCTGCGCCGCAACGACCCGCACCGAAAAGCGGAGGTGCTCTATCTGAAAGGAATCCTGCATGACACGTGGAATCGCAAAGAAGAAGCCATACGATATTTCTTGCAAGCGTTGGAATATCACCCTCAAATACCGGATGATTACCGGCTATTGCAACGGATATATACGGGTATCGCCAATATCTATCTCTATCGCGACAACGGACAACAGGCGGAACTCTATTTGCAAGAAGCCTATCGCATCGCCGAATTGTCCGGAGACAAAGAGTATATGGCGAATATTCTGGCCTTATATGCCCGATGTCATTCGATACAAAAGGATTGGGAGAATGCCGCTTCCCGATACGAAGAGGCCATAGCGATTGTCCGAGAACTCGGAGATACGCTATTCATCTGCAACTACTCGGCAGAGTTGTCCACTATCTACTTGCGTATGAAAGAATACGACTTGGCTTTGGAAGCGGCCAAGACGGCTTTCGACTTAGGGCGTAAGTATCCGATATTCGGCAATCACTTGTACCTGCACCTCGGCGATGCCTACATGGCGACGCAACAAACCGATTCGGCCGTTTACTATTTGGAGCGAGCGGCAGAAACGGATAACATACATGCACAACGTACGGCCTATAATAGCTTATATCAACTTTATCAAACCAAAAGCGACTATCCGGCCGCCTTGCGAGCGATGCAACAGTTGTTGTCGCGAACAGACTCCATACACAACATGCAGCGGCGGCAGGCGATTGAACAAATAGCGGCGCAGTACAACGTAGAGAAAGTCGTCAACGAAAAGAATCAAGTGCAGATGAAGAAAGACGGCGTGATTGTGGTCATACTCTCCGGTTCGCTTGTCACGATATGTATATTGGGTCTACTTCTTTATCTGTTTTGGCGTAGATCCCGTCGCAAGGAACAAGCCTTGCAGAAGCAAGAAAAACAATTGAAGGAATACCTTGCCCGAATACGTACGAATGATATGCTGATCCGGCAGAACGAGGCACAGATAGAGTCGCTTCTCGCGAATCATCAATCCTCTTTGCAACAGCAAGCAATGACTGAAAGCTCCTTGCGGCAATTAAGAGCGGAGACCGCTAAGCTTCGACAACGAGAATATCGCTTGTACACGGAGTTAATACCGGAAGGGCACGTCTTGCATAACGTTCTAACGGCATCGAAACCCAGACCGATCAAAGAGAATGAGTGGATTGAAATCATCAAAATAGTCGACCGGCTATATCACGGATTCACGTCCGGTCTCTCTCACAGGATGAACCTCACTTCTCAGGAAATACATATCTGTTGCTTAATCAAGTTGAATCAATCGGTCGCTCGCATGGCTGATTTACTATCTATCAACGCCCCGTCCGTATCCAGAGAAAAACTTCGCATCAAGGAGAAACTCAAAGCAGTGCTCGGCGACGTATTCGAGGAAAAAACGTTGGATTCGTGGATACAAGAATCTTAGGAAAAATACGACTGTCTATATCTCTATGTGAATTAATCGCTTAAATCGCTGATTTTCAATAGATACGGAACGTCGTTTTTGTCCGCGAATTGTCTATAACGAAATGATGGGCACTTCAACGGAACGCCGTACCTTTGTCGCGTTGAAAATTAAATCGAATGACGATGAAACGGTTACTATCAAAAATCACAGGCAAACTCATGCCTTATGTCGGGGCGGGAGTTTTCAGCGCATTTCTCTCCATTCATTCCCTGTCGGCTATGCCGATAGGGCAAGACCCGCCGGATGACCATTCCGTAGAGTATGAGTGGAGGTATATTAACGGGACATGGGTACTCGTCAGACGTACTATGATTTCGCCGGAGGCCACCACGTATATGTGGGCAGACGGTATTTTGTACCTCAACGGTCTACCCGTCAATCGGACGATTACCGTTCGCATCAGCAACGATAGCGGCGTGACGATGTACGAAGCGAATGTTTCGGCTATGATCAATATCAGTATTGCGGTCGGCTATCTGGCGAGCGGCACGTATGGCCTCACGCTACAAGATGCGTTCGGCAGTTCCCTCTCCGGCGAGTTTACGGTAGAATAGTTATATAAACAGATGTGTACCTCTCTATGAAACGAGCATGCCTCCTTGGTTTGATGGCAGTGACGGTATTGGGTAGCGTTGCTTGTACGGACAAGCGGCGCACCGATGCCGAAGCCATCGTTCGGGAATGGAAAAAGAAAAAAATATGAGTCATGGATATATTGAGTGGACATTTATTCAGTCCTTGTTGATGGATATACTTACAAGGATTTGGATATTAATAAATTAATGTTATTTTTAAAAACAAAAAGGTATGATTAAAAAAAGTATGGGTGCATTCGTCGCTATAATTGTGGCCGTATGCGCAGTTGTAAATGTAAGTAGTGCTCGGAGTGACAAACAGTCCTCTGATCTTTCATTGGGTGATTTGGAGGTTCTCGCTTGGTGTGAGGTTCGAAATACAAAGGGCCAGATCAAATGGTTATGTACTGGTAATGAAGGTACATGTAATGGTAGTAAGTTTGGTTGGAGTCTAGATTGTAGTGGCGTATTAAATGAAAATTTTAATGACTAAATTGATAAAGGGATACATTGATATATAATGTATCCCTTTTTATGATTGATAATGATGCCCCACGTATGGCGATGAAGTATTGGTTCTCTATTAATATCAAGATGTGTAATATATGAAAGAAAAATATTATATTGTAGTATTGATAATTATCATTGTATTGTACAGTTGCCAAGTGTCACGTAACCATGTTAGTGATACAGTAGTGTTATCACAGACTACTAAAACGGATGCGAAGCGATTGATGGTTGACACGATTGATTTGTCAGGATACTCATCTTCTGATGATTTTATTTATGCTCGCTTTTTTCTTGTATACCAAGATAGTGTTCTTATCGTAGTGAATAATAAGTATGAAGAAGTGTGCTTTTTAGAGTTTTATAATATGAAGAATAGAGAGATGCTAAAAAAAATGTATAGACTCGGAGATGGACCTAATGAATTACTGAGTGCTAACGTGGATATTAGCGGGAATCTATTATTTGTAAATGATTTTATAAAAGGTCAAGTCGCTTTTGTCAATATAGACTCTGTTCTTATAAATCCTGATTACCACTGCCTGCCTATTCAACATGCATATAAGGGATCTCCTACAGCTGTACCGTATAAAGATTCTCTACTATTATTGGAGAATCCTAATCACTTTATAGATAAAGGATTAAGAATAAATCAAGATGTTCCTAGATTTCTTGTTGCTTCGAGAAATAAAACTGCGATTTCCACGGCTCCGCTGTCCTATAAGTATTATACTAGGAATGTAGCTGTTGACGGTCGAATTATTACTAATTACGAAAAGGATAGGATTTTTTATGCTGATTTTCATAAACCTCTGCTCGAAATCTATGATAGTAATCTCATTCTAATAAAATCCATAGCAGGTCCGGATGTTTTACCGATAGAATATGCGATCAGAGATAACTCGCTAAGTTTTAAGGGAAGAGTTCCATACGCTTACCTACGTTATTGTATGGATAATGAAGCTGTGTATTTAATATATATAGGTGATTTTATTAGTGTTAGTAGGGATGCCGAAGAGCTGCCTGCTTGGATTTTTAAATTTGATTGGGAAGGTACATTTATGGAGAGTTATACTACTGGGAAATATATAGTTTCTTTGACTCTTAGTAACGAAGCCGACACGTTTTATGCTACAATACGAGAAAAAGGCAATGAGCCTCATCTTGTGAAATTGTCTTATCGTGCAGAATAGCTATACAAATAAAAATTTTAGATTGAATGAAAACTATTGGACACAATAGATGTATATTCTTATCAATATTTCTATTATTCATTCTGTTATTTGGATGCCAGTCTCGCAGAAGAGACAAAACTCAATATGATGAGACAAAGATAGCATTTTTGAATAACATTATTCGAGAAACAGATACCTTATCAATCGATAAATACGAGAAAAAACTATTTGATTTGGTTCAGTTACTAAATGACAAGAAAGGTGGTAATACAGCAAAATTTACAGGTCTTATTTATATTCTTAACTCAGAATGTTCGATATGTATCGGCGATTTTATTGATTTTGCAATGCACTTGAATAGAAGCAGTGTAAATCTGCCGATTATAACTATTATAGATGTAGGGAATCGTGAAGCTATGAAATATTACATTGAGCAGACGGGGTTAGACAAAAATATAGATATGAGTTTTTTTACGAATAAAGATTTTAGGTATATAAAGGATGCATTAGTAAATCATAATGGGAGAGTATTTTATGTATATAAGGATAATATAATGAAATCATTTTCATATATAGATGATGTGTAACATGATTATGAATCAACGATCTTTTATTACTAACTATGAGGAGCGGATCTGTCGTTTATGTGTTTGTTGTCTGGAGATCTGTTTATAGAAAATGTATTTATCACGGACGAAGCAAATATTCCGTTTTTCGACAACTACGTAACAGCGATGAAAGATAAACTATCACATATTCCTAATTGACCAATTGAAGAACATTTACATGAATAGTAAGCGATATGCCCCTGTCATTGCTCCATAGGATTCCAATAAGAGAGATATTGTTTTTTCTTTTCTTTGCCTGTGTAGCGTGCGTATCTTGTTTTCTTTCCGCTGCCCCTTTGAACCGTTCAAAGCTCTTGTTGTTGGTTGTCTTGGGCATTTGGTATGTGGCGTGTCGCCTGTT
>JAISIB010000012.1 GCA_031262265.1 Prevotellaceae bacterium | reverse complement strand
TGTTGATTAAATATTAAGCAAAGTTAAGTAGTTTTTCACACAAACGCTTTATTTTTGCGGTGAAATAATTTAGGAATCCTTTGAGAAACATCATTAAACTGCTTTTTATGAAAAGAATATTTCACTTGTTGTTATTTTCCGTAGCTTTTGTCGGTGGTTTAGCGGCACAGAACGACTATTTAGTAACTACCAAAACTCCACAGGCGACTTTGATAGACGAAAATGTCTTTGTGGACGAACATTTTCCGAGATTTGAAATATGCAATTTGCAGCCGGGTATGCGTTTTATGTACGTGGGTGACAACGACAATAACATCCTCGCTACGCTGAAAGACCTGAAAACGAAACGTGATGTGAGTGATGCGACCGTCATGCACAAGATCTTTACGCTGACGAACGTGGATGAGGTGCAAACTTCAAGTTATAGTTTCAGCACACGCTTCCTGTTTATAGATGATGACAGCGTTGCGTACTACCACGAAGTAAAGGATAAGCATTTGGCAGCGATTTGTGCAGCTAACAGACGGGCTTATATCAGCAACTTGGCTTTTATCAATGACGTCGACAGTGCGCGTACACTATTGCTGGGGCATACTTTATACACCAAAACGGATAATGCTTATATAGACGTATCCGGTGGTAGTCAGCAAGTCAAATTGCCGATTAATACGGAAGTAATCGTGACCGATGTCGGCGTCGGGAGCCGAGAGTGTCCTGTGAAAATCGTCTTTGAGGATAAGGAAGGGAAATCATACTACCGCGAAGTGGCCTTTTCCGGCACTAATAGCGGACTATTGAAGACAGATTTTGTCGGGGCGAACCTTTATAAATATTTTCCGAACGTATTTGGTTTGAATAGCAAAGTACAGTTGTCGCTCGAAGCTATGAAAGAAAAATATACAGGTCGTCCGATCTATCCAAAGGTAAGCGTCACCGCCAGATATGATGGGGTACCTATACAATTATTGCGGTATGATCAGTTCACGATTACGAATGTACAGCCCGAAACAGGGACGATGGTGACACTAACTCTGCGCGGTACGGACGGGAAAACCTACACGGTGGAAACGGATACGCGTTATAATGTGGTTATCAAGAACAGTAATTATATCAACGACCTGTTCGGTTTCGATAACCTACGCAAACGTTATCCTTACATTACCGAAGACCATTGGAGACTGCTTTCGCGCGGAGAAGTAACGACGGGCATGACGAAAGACGAATGCCGCTTGTCGTTGGGGCCGGCCGTGCAAATCGTACGAAATACCGACAAATACGAAACTTGGTTCTATACTACGCAGGTATTGGAGTTTGAAGGAAACATTTTGATTCGGATTAGGTAAATAACATCCGTCGCGGATTATTTTCCATCTACCATGCAAGCAACGGTGGCGTCTCCGGTGACGTTGACGGCGGTGCGGAGCATATCAAGTGGGCGATCTATCCCGATAATGAGGGCAAGTCCTTCCGGCGGAATGCCGACGGAGGTCAGCACCATAGCCAATATGACATAACTGCCGCCCGGTATGCCGGGGGTGCCGATAGATGATAGGATAGTCATGAGTAATATGGTTAGCATCTGCGTCAAACTGAGTTCGATGCCTAAAACTTGTGCGATAAATAGGATGGCGATCGCTTGATAGCAGGAAGTTCCGTCCATATTGACCGTAACGCCGACGGGAAGTACGAATGATGCCGTCTCATCGGATATGCCGAGTTTTTCTTTGAGCGTTTTCATGGTGACCGGTAACGTCACGGCACTGCTACTCGTGGTAAATGCGAAAAGCTGCACGGGATACATGGCGCGGACGAAAGCTTTTACTTTCGTACGTGAGAAGAATCGTATGATAATCGGGTAGAAAACGTACATAATAATCAGTAGTCCTACGATGACGGTCAGCGCATATACCCCGAGCGCGCTGAATACGCTGACGTCTCCACGAAAATCTGTCACCAATGCCGCCATCAAGGCGGTTACGCCGATAGGTGCGGCGTCTATGATAAAGCCTACCATCTTCATGATTATACCATCGAGTCCTTCAAAAAGGGCTAATACGGGTCGGACTTGTTGTTCCGGTACGAGCAAAGCGGCTACTCCGAACAAGATGGCAAAGAAAATAACTTGCAAGATAGTGGAATTGCTCGCCGCCGCTTGTACGATATTGGAAGGGACGATCTCTTGAAGAAAATGCAGTGGTCCGCGACTATGTACTTGTATGGCCGTAGCCGCTTGGTTGGCAATCGTACTTTCATACTTAGCCTGCAACGTAGAAGCGACTTCCTGATTGACCAATTCTCCGGGACTGATGACCGAACCGAGTATTAATCCGAAAACAACGGAGGCGGCGATAAATGCCAGATAGAGCAACATGGTTTTCCCGCCCAATTTGGAGAAGCGACTAATCTCTTTCAAGCCGGCGACGCCTTTCACCAGCGTAACAAAGATAAGAGGTACGGCAATCAGTTGCAGCAAACGAATGAATAGCTCGCCCCATGGTTTAATCCAGTCCGTGATAAACTGCTCTCCATGCAGGGCTAAAGCCGCCAACCCTAATATTATTCCCAGCACCATGCCGATCAATATTCGGGCGTATAGCGGTATCGTTTTAAGGCGGTATCGTAGTTTCATATCTCTGTATCGGATGATTGACGGACAAAGATAATAAAATATTTAGCTACGAGCTAATTTCAACGAGCGGCTTTGATATTGTCATAAGATACCCGCAAATTTCAACAAGAAAGGCTGCCCTTTCGGAACAGCCCTTTCTTCTATCGAAAACTTAAGCTTTGGATTTATTTCTTCTTCATCGCCTCATAGACTTGGGCTTCGATTTCTTCGGCCAACTCCGGATTGTCGAGCAGACATTGTTTGGTCGCGTCGCGTCCTTGTGCCAGCTTGGTATCGTTGTAGCTGTACCACGAACCACTCTTCTTGATTACGCCGAGTTCGGCTCCCAAGTCTACGATTTC